>NZ_JACGVP010000011.1:0-182546 GCF_014077275.1 Colwellia sp. BRX8-7
TTTTGTCTAGCGACAATAGCACTGTGGCACCACCTGATCCCATTCCGAACTCAGAAGTGAAACGCAGTAGCGCCGATGGTAGTGTGGGAGTTCCCATGTGAGAGTAGGACATTGCTAGGCTTCTATTTAGAAAAGCCCGTTACTAATGTAGCGGGTTTTTTGCTTTCCGACGTTTAAAAATACAGTATTTATACCGTAGAGCAGTAGCGCAAACAGTAGTGCGACTTATGTTCGACATGCCCATGTAAGAATAGGACATTCTCCGCTTCTATTTAGAGAAACCCGATTCGAAAGAGTTGGGTTTTTTGCTTTCTGTCGTTTGAAAAAAACAGCATTTATACCTGTAGAGTAGTAGCATAAACGGTAGTGTGACTTATGTTCGACATGCCCATATGATAGTAGGATATTCTCCGCTTCTATTTAGGTCGCTCTTTGCCATCATTGGCAACACGACATTAGTATATTCCTAGACGTAAAAACCCGTTACTAACGTAACAGGTTTTTTGCTTTCTGGCGTTTGAAAAACACACCATTTATAACTAATATAGTCGTAGCGCCAACGTTAGTGTGACTTATGTTCGACATGCAAATGTGAGAATAGGACATTGCTAAGCTTCTAATTAGGTTGCTCTTTACCATCCTTGGCAACGCGACATTAGTATATCCCTACACGTAAAAAACCCAATCCGAAAGAGTCAGGTTTTTTGCTTTCTGGCATTTGAAACACATCAATTATAAATATTTTATAACTATAGAGTAGTAGCGCTTACGATAGTGGACTTGTATTGAACATGCCTATCTCGGGGTAGGATATTCAACGTACCAAATCAATATACAGTTAACAGATATTTGTTGTTTGTTACTTCCAGATGATTAACGACGCTGAACGTATATCGCAACAGATAAAAGATAGCGTTGAAAAGTTATTCCCCTCTTTTTCAATATAGCGCTTTAGATATTTCTGATAGTCATCTGTCCACTTCTCAGATGATTAGCTTTTCGTATATACTCTATATAATTATAATTTTTTATTCTAAGTAGTGTACGTAAATGAAGTGGGAAATAGCTAAGTCTAGAGGAAATGTTATTAATGCGATCAGAGATTTTTTTAAAAATAAAAATGTTGTTGAAGTCGAAACACCATCACTCTCTATGGGAACAGTAACAGATCCTTATCTTGATGCCTTTAGCACCCAATACAACTATTTAGATAACAGCGATATAGATCAATCTCAACAGCTATATTTACAAACTTCACCTGAGTTTCATATGAAACGACTACTTGCTTCAGGTTATGGCTGTATCTTCCAAATCTGTAAAGCATTTCGTCATGAAGATTCAGGCCGTTATCACAATCCCGAGTTCACCCTATTAGAATGGTACCGTATAGGTTTTAATCAACACGACTTAATGGCTGAAGTTGATGAACTATTATCTACAGTCGTAAAAACGCCAAAATCTGAAAAAATATCCTATCAAAATTTATTCATTAAATTCGTCAGTATAGATCCCTTAACAGCAACTTTTAATCAATTATATGAGGTTATCGAGTTACACGGTAAAGCCGCAGATTGGTTGTATGAATCAGATGATTGTGACTTATTACTACAGTTTATCTTTTCAGAAATTATAGAAAAGAATATTGGCTTATCTCGACCATGCTTTGTCTATAATTTTCCAATTGCGCAAGCTTCATTAGCTAAAGAGTGTGCAGAAGATAACCGTGTTGCCCAAAGATTTGAATGCTATTTTAAGGGCGTTGAATTGGCAAATGGCTTTAATGAATTAACAGATGCTGATATTCAAATTACGAGATTTGAGCAAGATAACAGTAAACGTCAACAACTAGGACTTGTTACTAAAAATATAGATGAGAACTTTATTAAAGCTCTACAATCAGGGCTACCACAATGTGCAGGAGTAGCTTTAGGTATCGACCGCTTAATGATGATTGCGCTAGAAAAAAGTGCTATTGAGGATGTAATTTCTTTTCCGATAGAACGCGCTTAAAAGTTTTGTGATACTATATCAATTGTGATATTATCCACTTTTAACAGTAATTATTATCTAATTGTAAGGGGAGTATAAAGTGCTTGATCGTATTGGAATAACCGCAACATCACTTTGTGCGCTTCATTGTATCTTATTACCGGTATTGTTACCGGCACTGCCTTTACTCGGATTAAGCTTTTTAGCTGACCATGCATGGGAACATGTATTTTTATTAATGACTGCTGCACTAGGTACTTTAGCCTTGTTTTCCGGTTTTAAAAAATACCATAGAAAATATTACCCTTTCTACTTACTTTTTTTAGGCGTTGGTATTTACTGGATAAAGCATGATTTTTCAGAAGATATTCAGCCATTCTTTATTTTGATTGGCGCAAGTTTGATTGTAGCTGCCCACGTCATTAACTTGAAATTATGTAACAGTTGTAAACAGTGTATCAGTGATACATGTGAAAGTAGCTAAGCAACTACCTTCACATACGTGATTACATATTAAGCTCTTTTAACTTTCTTGTTAGGGTATTCCTTCCCCAACCTAATTTTTTAGCGGCCTCTTGCTTTCTTCCTTGTGTATAATGAAGCGCACGTTCTAATAGTATTTTCTCAAATTCAGGCAAAGCGGTATCAATAATATTGTTATTACCTTTGGCCAATTGCTCATCAACCCACTCTTGCAGCGCAACTGGCCATGATGAAGCTTCTGCAGTAGGTTTTGTTAATGATGTGTTATCAGCAAGTTCGCTTGGTAAATCATCTAATATAATTTCTTTACCACTTGCCATTACCGTTAAGTAACGACAAATATTTTCAAGCTGACGAACATTTCCTGGCCACGCACATTGCTGTAAATAACTAAGAGTGGCTTTATGTAGGGTTTTTTGTTCAACCTCTAATTCTTTTGCAGCTAAATGTAAAAAATGATTAATGAGCTGTTCAATATCTTCCTTGCGTTCACGTAAACTGGGTAACTGTATTCTAATGACATTTAAACGGTGAAATAGATCTTCACGAAAATCACCATTACTGACTTGAACTTCTAGGTTCTGATGTGTAGCCGCAATGATCCTTACGTCAACTTTAATAGGTGAATGACCACCAACGCGATAAAATTGTCCATCGGCGAGCACACGTAACAAACGTGTTTGAATATCTAAAGGCATATCGCCAATTTCATCAAGAAACAAGGTTCCTTTATGCGCTTGTTCAAAGCGACCCTGTCTTACGGCATTCGCGCCAGTAAACGCACCTTTCTCATGGCCAAATAACTCTGATTCAATTAAATCTTTTGGTATTGCAGCCATATTTAAGGGAATAAAGGGAGCATTCGATCGTGGACTATGCGTGTGAAGGGCATGTGCGACAAGCTCTTTACCTGTACCAGACTCGCCATTAATGAGTACACTGATACTCGAACGTGATAGTCGTCCAATTGCCCTGAAAACTTCTTGCATAGCTGGAGCCGCGCCAATTATTCCAACGGGATCAGGTGCTACTATAGAGTGCTTACGTTTAGCACTTTGTTCCCGAGCATGTGTTAGCGCCCGTTTTGTTAGAGAAATAGCTTCGTCAGTATCAAAAGGTTTAGGTAAGTATTCAAATGCGCCACCCTGATAGGCATTTACAGCACTATCGAGATCTGAATGTGCAGTCATTATGATCACCGGTAGGTTAGGAAAATTCTCACTAACACGGCTAAGTAACGTCATACCATCAATATTTGGCATCTTTATATCAGAAATTATTATTTCTGGTTGTTGGTGCTCTAGGGCGATGAGTAAGTCTTCTGGTTTCTCAAAAGAGGCTACAGATATATTTGCTCCTGATAAGGCTTTTTCTAACACCCAGCGAATAGAGCTGTCATCATCTACAATCCAAACTTGCTCAACATTCATTATTATTCTCTTCTTGTAAAGGCAGTAAAATTAAAAACTCAGTATGACCTGGTCGGCTATAGCAAGATAATTTACCTTTGTGCTGTTGCACTAAGGTTTGTGAAATAGACAAGCCTAAACCTGTACCGTTATCGCGTGCAGATACCATAGGGTAAAATAGAGTGTCTTGAATCTTTTTCGGAATACCAGGGCCATTATCAATAACACTGATTTGAACACAGAGTTTTACCCGTCTTCCATTAATGGTTTTATTACTAGCGGCTCTTGTTTTGAGGGTTATGTTACAGCCCTCATCAATAATTTGAACGGCGTTATTAACAATATTCAAAACCGCTTGTTGAAGCTTATCTTGATCAAAACTTATTTCAGGAATAGAGGGGTCATAGTCTCTAATAAATTTAATATTTTTAGGGTTGTTAAAATTAATCAGCTTAAAAACTTTCTCTAAGACAATATGAATATTTTGTTCTGCCATTTGAGGTAATTGATTAGGGCCTAAAAGCTTGTCAACCAAATTAGTTAAACGGTCGGCTTGTTCAATAATCATTTCAGTATATTCTTGTTGCTCTTGCGTTAATTCTTTACTTAATAATTGTGCAGCGCCACGAAGACCGCCTAATGGATTCTTAATTTCATGTGCAAGCCCACGTATCAAATCTCGAGACGACTCCCATTGCTGGTGCTGAAATGCTTCGATACTCATTTGTTTTTGCTGATCAATCTGTTTGAATTCTAAGATTATATGTGGCTGTTTGTTGAACTCAACAGACGAGGCTGTTATTTCCACGGTAATACGGCTGTGATCAAAAAATTCAATAGTGACATCACTGTCACTAAATTCTTGGCCAGAAGTCAGCAGTTGTTCTAAACGTTCCTTTTTAATAGGAGAATTGTAGAAGACTGTTGTAATTGGTAAGTTGCACAGCTTGTTAAAACTCTTAACTAATAACGCTTCTGCTGCAGGGTTAACATATTTAATCGTTAATTTATTATCTAGCACTACAAGTGCCGTAACCATCTGATTTGGCAGCTTTTGTTGGTAGCTAAATTTTAATTGTTGATCTCTATTGCTGTTGCTAGACATAAAAACCTTTTGCACTGATGTAGTGCGACAAAATATTAATGTAGTTACATTTGGTGCAAGTTGCAGCAAATGCTACTTAATTTGCGTTATTAACCGATGCTCTATGCATATAAAAGGTTATAGGCTTTGATGATGCAATTATCTTGCCTTTATCATTAAGTAATTGCATTTTTATGATATGTTCGCCGCGATCTATATTTCGTAGCACAAACATCGAGTGAGATTGCGGAGGTTGATGGGGTTTACCATCTAAAAAAAGTTGAATAGCTAAGCCTTGTTTAAAGATAGGTTTGATACTACCTGCTATGTAAACAGAACCAGTGTTGTCTCTAACCGTGGCATTTTGTTTAGGTTGGTTAATTTCAACTTGGTAATCATCTTTGATAATTTTTGGCGTTAAATCTAGCATTGAGGTATCAATAGAAGAGGCCGTATTGGGTTTTTTTATTTCAACTTCTTCCGCACCAGCTTGAGGGCTATCAGAAAAAACTAAGATACCATCATCACTTCTCCAAACATAAATTTTGGTTGCCGTCGCAAAGGTATTACAACTAAGTAATGTGATGATTAAAGTTAATAACAATAAAGAATAACGCAAAAATTTAGCTCAACTTAAAATAGTTACCTTAAACTTATATAATTAATCGTCTATTTGCCACAAAAAAGCTCACCGAAGTGAGCTTTTTTTCATTTAATCATATAGTCAAGATTATACGCTGTAATATAATTCAAACTCTAATGGATGAGTTGTCATGTTTACGCGTTGTGATTCACCACGTTTAATAGCAATGTATGCATCAATCATATCTTTATCCATAACACCACCAGCGATTAAAAACTCATAATCAGCTTCTAAGCTTTGTAAGGCATCTTCAAGCGATGTTGCTACTTGTGGGATAGCTGCAGCTTCTTCTGCTGGTAAATCGTATAAATCTTTATCCATCGCATCACCAGGATGAATTTTGTTTTTAATACCATCAAGACCAGCCATTAATAAAGCCGTAAAAGCTAAATATGGGTTTGCTGCTGGATCAGGGAAACGAGCTTCAATACGCATTGCTTTTGGTGATGGAACAACCGGTATACGAATTGATGCAGAGCGATTACGTGCAGAATATGCAAGCATTACCGGCGCTTCAAAATGTGGAACTAAACGTTTGTAAGAATTAGTTGCTGGGTTAGTAAAAGCATTCAATGCTTTAGCATGCTTAATAATACCACCAATATAATAAAGCGCCATTTCAGATAAGCCACCGTATTTATCACCAGCGAATAAGTTAACACCGTCTTTGGCAAGTGATTGATGAACATGCATACCAGAGCCGTTGTCGCCAACTAATGGCTTAGGCATGAAAGTTGCTGTTTTACCGTAAGCGTGAGCAACGTTATGAACAACATACTTGTATATTTGAACTTCATCAGCTTTTTTAACTAAGGTATTGAAGCGACATGCAATTTCGTTTTGACCAGCTGTTGCTACTTCATGGTGATGCGCTTCAACAACTAAGCCCATTTCTTCCATAACCAAACACATGGCTGAACGAATATCTTGTGATGAATCTACAGGAGACGTTGGGAAGTAACCGCCTTTAACACCTGGACGGTGACCCATATTGCCTTCTTCGTATTCAGTACCTGAATTCCAAGCAGCTTCTTTATCATCAATCTTATAGAAAGAACCACTCATATCAGTACTGAAGCGTACATCATCAAATAAGAAGAATTCTGGCTCAGGACCAATCAATACAGTATCAGCGATACCTGTGCTACGTAAGTACTCTTCAGCGCGTTTAGCAACCGAACGAGGATCACGGCTGTAGCCTTGCATTGTACTTGGTTCTAAAATATCACAACGAATATTTAATGTTACTGCATCTGTAAAAGGGTCTAATACCGCAGAATCAGCATCAGGCATCATTACCATGTCAGATTCATTAATACCTTTCCAACCTTCGATAGAAGAACCATCAAACATTTTACCGTCTTCAAAAAAGTCTTCATTTACTTGGTGATAAGGAATTGAAACGTGTTGCTCTTTACCTTTTGAATCAGTAAAACGTAGGTCAACAAATTTAACATCGTTGTCTTTGATTAAATCTAATACGGCTTGTGACATGTAAAGTCTCCAGTGTCATTAAAATAAAATACGTTTGCATTTCGCATGACGGGCATAAAGCGAAATTCATGCCAACAGATAAAACCCTTATATATAAGGTGTTAACTTATTTACTAAAGCCTGTCTGCACCACCTTTGTGCGTTGGTAGCGCCAAATTGGTGCGTCTGCTGGTTGTTGGTGCTTAAGAGTATAACAGTGCATTACGATTCGTGTATGGAGAATTTAATAGGTACTGAAATATTTGTTGCTGTCTTTGTTGACTTCGTTGCTGTATAATTCGCGCCCAATTATAGCCCTATATTCTTTTGATGAAAAAGTCTTGCAAGAAGTGAGTAAAACCCGTGTTAGATAAATTACGTAATGTTGCCATCATAGCCCACGTTGATCATGGTAAAACAACTTTGGTTGATAAATTATTAGAACAATCAGGTACCCTTGATGCCCGCGGCGGTCTTGAAGAACGCACGATGGATTCGAATGATATCGAAAAAGAACGTGGTATCACAATCTTAGCTAAAAATACGGCTATTAACTGGAACGGTTACCGTGTAAACATAGTTGATACTCCTGGCCATGCTGATTTCGGCGGCGAAGTTGAACGTGTTATGTCAATGGTAGATTCGGTTTTACTTATCGTTGATGCACAAGAAGGCCCTATGCCACAAACGCGTTTCGTAACGAAAAAAGCGTTTGCTCAAGGTTTAAAGCCAATCCTAGTTATTAATAAAGTTGATAAGCCTGGTTCTCGCCCTGATTGGGTTATGGACCAAGTTTTTGAATTGTTTGACAACCTTGGCGCTACAGATGAACAGCTTGACTTTAAAGTTGTTTACGCTTCAGCAATTAATGGTTGGGCTTCGCTTGAAGAAGGCGTAACAGGCACAGACATGACACCTTTATTTGATACTATTCTTAAAGAAGTGCCAGCACCAACAGCGGATCCAGATGGTCCATTTCAAATGCAAATATCTCAACTTGATTACAGCTCTTACTTAGGTGTAATTGGTGTTGGCCGTATTACTCGTGGTTCTGTTAAACCAAACCAACAAGTGACGATTAAATTAGCAACTGGCAAGATTCATAATGCTAAAGTTGGTAAAGTATTCGGCTACTTAGGTTTAGAAAGACTTGATATCGAAGAAGGTTTTGCTGGCGATATTATTGCTATTACTGGTTTAGGCGAGTTAAAAATATCTGATACGGTTTGTTGTCCTACAGAAGTTGAAGGCTTACCAGCATTATCTGTTGATGAACCTACTATCAATATGACTTTCCAAGTAAACACTTCACCATTTTGTGGTAAAGAAGGTAAGTATGTTACTTCACGTAACATCAAAGACCGTTTAGACAAAGAATTAATTCACAACGTTGCTTTACGTGTTGAGCAACTTCCTGATGCTGATAAATTTAAAGTATCAGGTCGTGGTGAGCTTCACTTAGGCATTTTAATTGAAAACATGCGCCGTGAAGGTTTTGAGTTAGCGGTATCACGTCCTGAAGTTATTATTCGTGAGATTGATGGTCAAATACAAGAACCTTATGAAAACGTGACCATTGATGTTGAAGAGCAGCATCAAGGACCTATAATGGAAAGAATGGGTGTTCGTAAAGCTGAATTAACAGATATGGCACCTGACGGAACGGGTCGTATTCGTATGGACTTTATCATGCCAAGTCGTGGTTTGATCGGTTTCCAAACTGAATTCATGACATTAACGTCAGGTTCTGGCTTGATTTATCATACATTTTTTGAATACGGACCTCATAAAGGTGGCGACATTGGCCAACGTAAAAATGGTGTAATGATCGGTAATGCAACAGGTAAAGCATTAACGAATGCAATATTCAACTTACAATCACGTGGTCGTATGTTAATCGGACACGGTGTTGATATTTATGAAGGTCAAGTTATTGGTATTCATAGCCGTGACAACGATTTAACAGTAAACGCTCTTAAAGGTAAGCAGTTAACTAACGTTCGTTCATCAGGTACTGATGAAGCACAAACGTTAACACCGCCTATTGTCATGTCACTTGAACAAGCGCTTGAGTTTATTGATAACGATGAGCTAGTTGAAGTTACACCACTGAGCATTCGTATTCGTAAAAAGCTTTTAAAAGAAAATGAACGTAAGCGTGATACTCGTCCTAAATAAGCCTCTTATCTAGACGATTGATAAAAACCAGCTTCGGCTGGTTTTTTTGTCAGTAAATTTCAGTAAGCCTAAACGTAATATTGCGTAAGACATGTCTTAAAAACACATAGGAAGTAACACAATACACTGTTAATAAAGTGGGTAATTGTATTTTAATTTATTGTTTTTTAATGAAAATTAATTAAGTGAGTTAGTTATGTCTAAATGTTGAGTTGACGCTAATCATTACACCTCACTGGTGAATATTAGTTTTACTGATACGATTAGTTGCATATGAACTTTAAAAGTAACGGTGCAGGGAGCAAACTTATTATGGTGCAGAGAAAATTAAATCGTTTAAATGATCTATTTGAAAAAGCTGTTGCTGATAAAGCTAACGTTATCGAACGCAGAGAGTTAAAAGTCCTTTATCAAGAGTACATTGATGATGGCAGGGAAATAACTTTGCCCATACAAGACTCTATTTACCCCCAACATGCCACAGCTTCATAACGACCAAGCGGTATCTTTAAATAATATTATTAAGAAAGGGAATTTCGAAATGTCTCCAGAGCAACTCAAAATGTTACAACGATTAAGTCAACTTTTTGAAGAAGGCCGAGCGGGTCCGAGTCAAATAAGAGAGCTGTCAAGCTTACTTACCGCGATTAACCAAAAACAAGATCGAAGTGATTTTATTGCTAATCCTCCCTTATCACACGCTAGATCAAGTAATGACACGTGATAACTTATGATCTCAGCAACATAAAATCCTACTAATAAAGAGTAAGTCTCTGTTATCAAGTAATGGAGCGATGGCGGCTAATTTAACATAAACAAGCTAGCACCTATTCCCATTTACTATTCCTTTTCTTACGCTAAGCAGACATTCATAAAAGTGCTCCTTTTGTACTAAGGGTTTTTAAGTGATTTTATGAATGTTTGTGATTTGTTAATTGAATTGTTCATTTCGTTAATTAAGCGTTCAACATCTTATTCAATTAATTTATATTCTATTTTAAGCTCACCGATAGCTCGCGCATTAAGAACATGTTTTAAATAAAGCATATTATCTTTAAGCGCATCAAGAATAGGTTGCATTCTCTTCTCCGCATTACGCATTGATTCAATCACTGAAGTATAACGCTTTTCGGTTTTGTTATAACGCGATTGACTTTGGCGTTTTAAGGATTGATTAGTAAATTGTTCTAATTCACTACTCCATTCATTAAACAAAGCTTCAGCGACAGCTTCAATTGAATTAATACGAGTAGTTACATCCTCAGCAGCAACTTTACTCGTATGATAGTGTTCATTACTTATTACATATTGTTGTTGCAGTTCACTACCATCAAAATTTACTAATGCAGAAAACTGTTCTAAGGCATTTTTAAATTCTTCTTTTGCTTCCTATTGTGACTCAGTAGCAGTTTCAACACGATCGATTAATATATCACGTTTATGTTTACCTACTTTTTCTATGGCTGAATAGTAAGCAGATTGACAGCCTACTATTGACAGTAAAAGAAAAAAAACGAGACCTTAATTATAATCTTATTCATTAGTTCCTACCGTTATAACGAGCAGCATCGATGATTGCCCACAGATGAAAAATAAGGCCAGGAATCGCCATAAAGAATAAGACTCCTGTCGCTGCTAAAGTGTAGTTAACCCAGGTTAACAGGAAAAACAGGATTGCTGCGAGGATCCTGCCTTGAACTAATTGACCTAAACCTGCAATAAAAAAACTACATATTGCTGCTAAAACATTACCACCTGAACCTTGATTAGACATCATTACTCCTACGTTAAATTTTATTACGATTATTATCACTATCACTTGCTTAGCAATTATCATAATATATTGTACACCATAAGATAATAACTAATTTGTAATGAACTGGATCAAAAGCATTAAAAAAAACCAGCAAAGTCAGACTATTTGGCACTTTTGTTTGTTTTTTATTAATAGAATATTAAAAGAGCAAATACATATTACTGCCGGTTACTTATCTTATGTAACCTTGATGTCGCTGGTGCCTTTGATTGTAGTCATGTTGTCAGTTATGACCGCTTTTCCTATCTTTACTGATATTAAAGAGATCATTGAAAATTTTGTTTATCAAAATTTTATGCCAGCTGCGGGTGATGTGGTTAAAGAACATATTACCGGTTTTGTCACGAATGCTTCAGAGATGTCAGCTATCGCCATTAGTTTTTTATTCTTATTTGCCCTATTGCTAATTTCTGCCATTGACACCAGCTTAAATAAAATTTGGCGGGTCACAACCAAAAGGCGCATTGTTACCGCTTTTTCTATGTATTGGATGGTACTGACTCTTGGACCCGTGTTAATGGGCAGTAGTATAGCGGCAACTTCATATATTGTTTCTTTGATATCAATAGGGAATTATGACGTTTTCGGCCTTACCAATATAGCGTTAAGAGCTTTGCCTATTCTTGCTTCAATTGGCGCATTCCTTATTTTATATATGGTGGTGCCTAATAAAGTGGTACTGCTTAAACATGCCTTGTTTGGTGCAACATTAGCGGCACTTTTATTTGAAGTCGCAAAAAAAGGCTTTGCTTTTTATATCACGCAACTCCCTTCTTATGAAGCTATTTACGGTGCTCTAGCGGGTATTCCGATTCTTTTTTTATGGGTTTATTTATCTTGGCTAGTCGTGCTTTTCGGTGCATTGTTTACGGTCAGCTTAGAAAATTTTAAACCAGAAGTTCACCAAAGAGAACACTTAGATAAGCATCAGATAAGTTAATTTATAAAGGCTTGCTTGAAACTGACAGTTTTTAATATTTTGCGCCATAATATTATTTATGGTCTCAATAAACAGAGTAAATACATGTCACGGTCTTTATATCCTAAAATAGCAACATATTCTGAAGAGTTGTTGCCTGTTGGGGGGCAGCATCAAATATATCTTGAGCAGTCGGGTAACCCAACAGGAATACCTGTGTTATACCTTCATGGTGGTCCTGGTAGTGGTTCAAGCGAGAACCATCGGCGTTATTTTGATCCTGAACTGTATCGTATTATTTTATTTGATCAGCGAGGTTGTGGCCGTTCAAAGCCCTCTCCGTCGGTGCTAGATAATACCACCGTTCATTTGATTGGCGATATCGAAGTTATTCGTCAACACCTAAATATTGAACAGTGGTTAATTTGTGGTGGCTCATGGGGAACAACGTTAGCACTAACCTATGGTATTGCACATTCAGACAAAATCTTAGCGTTTATCTTACGTGGTGTCTTCCTCGGGACTCGATCTGAATACCAATGGCTTTACAGTCAGAAGGGGGCAAAAAACTTTTTCCCAGAGTACTATCAAGAATTTGTAGAACATTTACCAGCAGAGCTACAACATTCACCACTGTCAGGTTATCACCAAGTACTCAATTCAAGTAATGAAGTCGCGGTGATCTCGGCCAGTAAAGCTTGGACATTATGGGAATTAAGGTTATCAACCCTCGAGCATCACCATATAGGTTTGGCGCATGTTGATGACGCCCATCAGGCTTTATGCATGGCAAAGGTATCAAGTCATTACTTTACTCAAGATTGTTTTATCAACGAGAATTACATTTTAGAAAATATTGATAAACTAACCGCAATCCCTGCTATTATTCTTCATGGTCGTTACGACATGGTATGCCAGCTTGATAACGCTTTTTCACTGACTAAATTTTGGGATAACGCGCAATTACAAATTCTGCCTTGTGCCGGACATAGTGGTTTTGAGCGACAAACTATTGATGCATTTTGTCGAGCGAGCGATACTATGGCAAATTTTCTAGCCGAGCAATAAAATGATCGCAGTTATTCAAAGAGTTTCACAAGCAAGCGTTACGGTTAATCAACAAGTGATAGGGAAAATTGATCGAGGGATTTTAGTATTACTTGCCATTGAGCCTGACGACAACGAAACTAAAGCGAAACGCTTAGCGCAACGGATTGCTGGTTATCGTATCTTTGAAGACGAAGTAGGAAAAATGAACCTAAATGTTAGCGATATTGACGGAGAAATTTTAGTTGTTTCACAATTTACACTAGCCGCTGATACGCGTTCAGGTATGCGTCCAAGCTTTACTTCTGCAGCTAAACCAGAAGTCAGCATCCCACTATATAATTATTTTTGTTTACAATTGCGTGGTCATGGTTTTGCCGTGCCTACGGGCGAGTTTGGTGCTGATATGAAAGTCGCACTAGTGAATGATGGTCCTGTTACCTTTACACTCACTTGCTAAGCGGAATGAACTATTGCATGCCATGTCGCCAATATTTACGCCAGCGTTTAAAAGTTCTCGCGGGTAGCACAGTGTTAGCAAGTAAACTCTCTTCTGCTTGACTTAACATATCGTAGGGCAGTAAATGAATAATAACATTTAAGTAGTGAGGAATATGAAAGTATACTAGCTGTTTAGTTGGAGCTAGTACTTTTAACTCGGCGAGAAAATAATTAATTTCTTCGTTTGATGGGCTTGGCAAGTTGAGTGATAAAACAGCTTGCTCGTCCACTTTTTTTAAGATATTTTTGGTTAAAACCAATGAGTCGTTAATTGACTGATTTTTAAGGTAAATATCACAAATAAACCAATCAGGTTTCATTTTTTTATGGTGATGAAGCCAATCTAGTGCCGAGCAATGATGCAAATTAACTTTGGTCGCTTGTGGATTAAAAAAACGTTCGAAACATTCAATAACTTCTTGGGAATATTCAATGGTGTGTAAGGTTAAATCAGGTAAATAATGCAATAAAAATCGTGCTAAATTACCACCACCTAAGCCAAATTCAACAACTTTTTTAGGGCGAAAAAAAAGTAAAGGTGATAATAAGCTGATTTGATGAGGGAATGTAAGTTGTGAGGGCTTGCGCTTTAGCATCATGCTTTGTACGACATTATCAAAAGCTAACCAACGATAGTGTTGGTTTTCACTCACCGAAATTGAGTCATCATTTTGCGTGTAGTAACTTAATTGACCCTGTTGGATATTTTTAACTAATTTCATAATAGCGTATACGAACGAATCTTTTTAATTGTTATAGGTAAGCATAACCAATGTTTGAGTGTCGATCACCCATAAGCCAGCAAGAATTTGACCAATACTACCACTTACGCTGGACAATATTACGTAAACCATCACAACAAAAACAAGGAAGTGAAAAAGATGACTTGGAAAAACAAGCGATTCATCGAGCGATTTTTGATGATAAAGGTAATATTATTGCCGTTGGTCGTCTTCACTTTTGTAGCTTGTTAGTAGGGCAAATTCGTTATATGGCGGTTGCTGATGATTTTCAGGGCAAAGGGTTAGGACAACAGTTAATACTCGCCCTTGAAAAGTTTGCGAACCGTTTAGGTGTCACTAAGCTCTCTTTAAAAGCGCGGGAACAAGCGATCAGCTTCTATGAAAAACAATCTTATAAAAACATTGGCTTTTCGCACTTATTATTCAATAAAATTAAGCATTTCAATATGGAAAAAACGCTGGTAAGCGATGATTTTCATTGTGATGAACTATCAACAGCATTGCAAAAGACTTGGCATAGCACTATACCAATGAGCAAAGTGATGAAGGTGACAGTTGGTTATTACGATCAACAAAATTTAGTCACGACTTGTGATGAACTTTTTAATAAAAATTTACACAATACTATGTTTGCGGGCAGTATCTACACACTAGCAACATTAACAGGATGGGGCTGGGTTTATTTGTTAATGGAACAGAATAATCTAAAGGGCAATATAGTGTTAGCTGATGCCAAGATTAGATATCATAGCCCAATAGCAGGGATAGCTTTTGCAAAAACAGGACGCTCGTTAAGCTCAGGCAGTATTGATAACTTATTGGCTAAGCAGAAAATAAAACTCTGCGTTGAAGTTCAGGTAATGAGTGGAGAAAAAGTAGCCGCAACTTTTAATGGCTTATATTTTATTCTACCAAAATAAGCCAAATTTAGGATTTGATACCATGATAAAAATTATAGTTTGCCTTATAGGCCTCTGTCTTTTAAATGTCAGTGTATTTGCAAACAGCGATATAGATAAAGTGCTAGATACTTTTCATCAAGCTGCTGGCGATGCTGACCAAAAAATTTATCTTGATTTACTTGATGAACAAGCCGTATTTTTAGGCACTGATGGTCAAGAGCGTTGGACAAAAAAACAATTTACTGAGTTTGTTACTCCTTACTTTAGTCAAGGACAAGGTTGGCGCTATCAATCTCGTCAAAGAAATATCACGCTTATAGCATTAGCAAATAATAGCGAGCAATTGGCATTTTTTGACGAGTTACTAGACAATAGTCACTATGGCGAATGCCGGGGCTCTGGTGTGCTTAAGTTGACATCTGATGGTTGGAAAATTTTACAATATAATCTTTCTATACCTGTTCCCAATACTATTTCAACAGATGTTGTCAGTAAAATTAAAGAATATCATCAAAAGAATCGTTAATAAATTAAGGGAATACTATGGCAAAAAATGTTGCGATTATAGGTTGTGGTTGGCTTGGCTACGCTTTAGCAAAGCAATTATTGAGAGAACAATATCGCGTCACAGTAACGGTACAAAGTGAAGAGAAAAAGCAAAGACTAGCTAAAGAGCAAATAGATACAGAGCTTTTGATTTTACCTGTTGAAGATCCTAAATCAACAGTGTTAAGTGTTTTTGGTCACGATACGCTTATTATTTCTATAACACCACAGATCCGCCAAGGGCGAAGCGATTACCCTGAAAAAGTTGCCCAGTTAATTGAAATGGCTGAACTAGGCGGTGTAAAAAAAATTGTCTTGTTAAGTAGTACTGCTGTCTATAATGGTTTGTCAGGTTTAGTTGATGAACAATCAGTGCTAGATATGAACGCTGATAAAGTGGCTACTCTAATTCGCGCCGAAAAAGCAGCAGAGGCCTTTTCAGGCGAAACAGTTATATTGCGCTTGGCCGGATTAATTGGCCCTGAGCGACACCCCGGTAGGTTTTTACAAGGAAGAAAATTACTTTCTGACCCACAAGCCTTTATTAATCTAATCCATCAGGATGATGCGGTTGGTGTTTTAATGGAGATCATTAAAGATGGAAACATTAGGGGTATTTATAACGCGGTAAGCGCTACAGAAACATCTAAACAACATTATTACCATGCGGCAGCTGAGGCTTTAAACTTGCCGTTGCCAGAGTTCTCGTTTGAAACATCAATGCGTTTTGGTAAACGTATTAATGATGCAAAACTGCGTAATAGTTTTACTTATCAATTTACTCATGATGATTTAATTGTTTGGTTATATAAATCGGTTGCAGGGTTATAAGATGCTTAAAGCTTGGTTAACTAACAAAGCCACTCAGTTGTTTTTTGTTTTATGGTTGCATATTTCGTTATTAAACTTATTTTTTGTTAACAAACGAGGCATTGTGTTTTTGTGGCAACAAAATAGCGAAATTAATACCTTACTTATTCATTTTATTACTGCTTTAATTGCGGCCCTTATTTATATTGCCGTCACTAAGATTCGAATAGGTTTAGCAGAAAAAAAACTCACGATGGGTAATCATTTTTTTGTGGTTGGCTCAGTGGTTATGGTATTACTCATTGGCTTTTTTTTATTTTCAAGTTAATAACATAATTTTATTTATCAAAGCACCTAGTTAAAAAGCGAGTTAACTACGTGCTTTATTTATTCTACTATTTTGAAGCTTAGCTATTATTTAATACCTGATACGGCTAACCAC
This sequence comes from Colwellia sp. BRX8-7, assembly GCF_014077275.1. NCBI lineage: Bacteria > Pseudomonadati > Pseudomonadota > Gammaproteobacteria > Alteromonadales > Colwelliaceae > Colwellia > Colwellia sp. BRX8-7. The sequence continues at coordinate 16,986 of NZ_JACGVP010000011.1, forward strand.
TGCTTAAAATCAAGTAAGTTTGCCGGTAAAATAACTTTTCTGTTTGCCTGGCTTAAGCCTTGCATTTGTTGAAGGTACTGCTCGGTTAATTGTAAATCAAGTGCTTGTTGTCCACCCGGTTGCTCAATGGCTATCGCTATTTTAGCGATTGAATCCCCAGTTGCCTGCGCAATAGCAATTATTTGTGCCGCTTTACCTTCCGCAGAATTTATACGACGTTGTTTTTCACCTTCTGAAATATTGATCATTTCAGTCATTAAACCTTCTGAACGGTTAATACGACTCGCCTTATCACCTAAACTCTTTGCTAGAATTGCCCGGCGTTCACGCTCTGCATTAACTTCTAACTCCATGGCATTTTTAACAGTATCAGGTGGTGTTATATTTTTTATTTCATAGCGATGAACACGTATTCCCCAACTTTCGCCTGCTTTATCCAATACTTCTACCACTTTAGCACTGATAACATCACGCTCTTCAAAGGTTCTGTCCAAGTCTAAGGTACCAATAACCGAACGTGTCGTGGTTTGTGCTAATTGCATCGCGGCAAAACGATAGTCAGTGATACCGTAGCTTGCTTTTAATGAATCAATGACTTCGATGTAAATAACGCCATCTACTTCAACATTCACTTCGTCTTTTGAAAAACATTCTTGCGGTGGTACGTCGATTGTTTCTTCTTTTAAATCTTGAATAAAAGCCACGCGGTCAATAAATGGCAATAAAAGATGAAAGCCTGCTTCTAAGGTACAGCGGTACTTGCCTAAACGTTCAACGACATAGGCAGACTTTGTTGGTACTAAGCAAATAGCTTGTACAAATTTGTAGGCTAGAAAGAGAAATATAGCGCCCCAAATAGCCAGCACCACGATATCAAGGTTACTGCCACCCATATTACTTATAGTTTGCTGGATCATTATTTTGCTCCTTGAACGGTTTGCGTTACTTTGTCCATGCCTTCGAAAAAGCCTTCTAATTTCGCCATTTCAGCAGGCATAATTGAGACATCTGCAGTTTTTAAAATAGACCCAGTTTGTTTAATGAATTGCTCTAGTAAACGCATTTTTATTGCTTTGTCGCCACCCGGAGCCATTGACGCTTTGGCAATCATGTTCATGCCCTCTGCGGTGGCTTGCGTTAGTATTTCAATTTCTTTTGCAAAACCATGCGCTTCATTAATTTGTCGTTGTTTATCACCCTCTGAAATATTAATGGCTTCTTGACGCTCACCTTCTGATAAATTTATTGTCGACTCTTTGTCAGCTTCCGCTAATGTAATTTCAGCACGTTTTTTTCGCTCGGCTTCCATTTGTTTTTCAAGGGTATGAATGACATTAGCAGAAGGTGTGATATTCCTAACTTCGTAACGCAACATCTTGATGCCCCAAGGATCCGATGCTTTGTCTATTTCACGGACAATCGTTTCGTTAAGGGTGTCTCGTTCTGAAAACGTTTGTCCGAGTTTTAACTTGCCAATTTCACTACGCATAGTGGTTTGCGCTAAATTCACACAAGCCCGGCGGTAATCTTCTATACCATAGCTGGCTTTGGCACCGTCCATAACTTGAATATAAACTAAGCCGTCGACTTCAATTTGAATATTATCGCGAGATATACAGCTTTGAGAAGGGATGTCTAAGACTTGTTCTCTTGTTTCATGACGGTAAGCGACACGGTCAATAAAAGGAATAAGAAAATGTAATCCAGGTTGCATTATTGCGCGAAATTTACCTAAACGTTCGATAATACAAACTTCTTTCATTGGCACAATAAGGACCAGTTTGACAACGATAAACAGTAATCCAAGAAAGACAAAGGTGAGTGTGGCTAGCATAGGTTGCTCCCATATTTTTAGTTAGAATGATAATTTTGTTGTTGTTACTTTATCGGTTCAACAACCAAAGAGATATTTTCTTTACAAACAATAGTGGCGTGACTACCTTCTTGTAACTCTGAACCGTCGCTCAGTGCTGTCCAAGTAGTGCCTTGAAATTCTACACGACCAGCATGAGTGCCTGGTCCAATTTTTTCTATAACCGTTACTTCTTTTCCATATATGTCTAGTTCTTCATAAATATTTTCAACGGTATATTCACCACTGAAAAACCGCTCAGTGACAAAATAAAGTACAAAGAGTAAAAATGAAGCAAGAATAAACCAAGTCGTTAAAGTTAGAGTCCAAGTATCGAGTAATTGTTGTTGTACACCAATAGCGACTAATAATGAGGCAATACCTAAATTTAAGAGGATACCACCGGGAACAAAAATTTCTGCGCAAGCAAATAATATGGCTAGAACAATCCATGTTTCAAAGAAAAGTATGTATTCCACCGCTAACTCCTTGTTATTAATACTTCAATAGATTAACAGGTTAAAAAAATATAGATACTGTTGTTATATTATTATGAAGAGGTAAAATTTATGATCACTTCTGTAAAAATAAAGTTAGCAACTATGACATATTATGTCAAGTTTGTTATTGAATTATATTTACTAGTTAAGTCTAGGTTATCAGGTAACTTCCTTACGTTAGTCTGGCTCTGATATCCTTGTCTCAAAGATTGATATACAGGAAAGTATTAATAAGGTGAATGCGCGTACCTAGCAGAAATATACGTTGCTTTACTTTTTACATCCATGTGATCACAGCATACCGTTCATCCTGAACATATAAAGCCCGTTAACTTTCATTAACGGGCTTTATTTTTTATATTTTTATTAAATACTAGAAGCTTGGTAGTATACCAGCGGGTATTAATTGATTTAATTCACCATCAGCAATAATATCTGAGGCTTCTGCAATATCGGGTGCAAAGTATCTATCTTTATCATAAAAGCTTACTTCTTGACGTAAAATAGCTTTGGCTAATTCAACTTTTTCAGCACCTTTAAGAGGAGCTCTAAAGTCTAAACCTTGCGCGGCGGCTAAATACTCTACGGCCAAGACACCATTGGTATTTTCTGCCATATCAGCTAAACGACGACCAGCAAAGCAAGCCATCGATACATGATCTTCTTGGTTAGCCGATGTTGGTAAACTGTCAACCGAAGCAGGGTGAGCTAACGATTTATTTTCTGATGCTAAAGCTGCTGAGGTCACCTGAGCTATCATAAAACCTGAGTTAACACCGCCGTTATCTACAAGAAATGGAGGGAGTTTACTTAAGTTTGCATCAATCAATAGTGCCATTCTACGTTCAGACAACGAACCTATTTCGGCAATGGCGAGGGCTAAATTATCAGCAGCCATAGCGACAGGTTCAGCGTGGAAATTACCTGCCGAGATAAAATCACCTTCATTTGCAAAAACCAGTGGATTATCCGTTACTCCATTGGCTTCGATATGAAGCACTTCAGCAGCCTGACGAATTTGTGTTAAACATGCCCCCATCACTTGTGGCTGACAACGTAATGAATAAGGGTCTTGTACTTTTTCACAATCAACATGAGAGCCACCAATTTCAGAGTTTGTATCTAAAACATAACGGTAAGCGGTTGCTGCATCTATTTGGCCTATTTGCCCACGTACTTGGTGAACGCGATCGTCAAAAGGGGCACGTGAACCTAATGCGGCTTCAACAGACATTGAGCCAATAACCACAGCAGCAGCAAATAAATCTTCAGCGTGAAATAAACCTTCCAAAGAAAAAGCCGTAGATGCTTGTGTACCGTTAAGTAGCGCTAAACCTTCTTTCGCGGCAAGTGTTACCGGTTCAAGACCTGCAATTTTTAAACCTTCAAGGGCGGTAATGACTTCACCGTCATGCGACATTTCACCTTCACCTAGTAAAGGTAAAACCATATGTGAAAGTGGCGCTAAATCGCCAGATGCGCCAACTGAACCTTTTTTGGGTACACAAGGATAGACTTCAGCATTAAGCAGAGTGATTAAGGCTTGGATGACTTTTAAACGTATACCTGAAAAGCCACGTGACAATGAATTGATTTTTAACACCATCATTAAGCGTACCGTGGCATCTTCCATATATTCGCCAAAACCCGCTGAGTGAGAAAGTACGATAGAGCGTTGTAATAATTCTAGCTCTTCTGTCTTTATGCGTGTGCTGGCTAATAAGCCAAAGCCGGTATTAATACCATAAACGACACGGTTTTCACGGATAACTTGTTGTACCGCTTCAGCACTTTGATGAATCGCATCAAAGGCACTCTCGTCAAGGCTATATTGAATACCTTCGTATTTAACGACGTTGCGTAATTGCGCTAGGGTTAATTGCCCTGGAATAATGTTTAATGTGCTTATATCTGACATGTATTTCTCGTTAATTCTAATTAATTCGTTAAATGAGTTTTCTTTAATGTGGCTGCATTAAGTCATTACGTCAGCCACGAAGAAAAAGTTACTTACCGTTAGCGCCTTCAATCATAGGTAAATCAAGGCCTTGCTCTATTGCACAATCAACGGCTATATCGTAACCCGCATCGGCATGACGCATAACACCTGTCGCAGGGTCGTTCCATAAAACGCGGCCAATACGCTGTGCTGCTTCGTCAGTTCCGTCAGCAACAATAACCACACCTGAATGTTGGCTAAAGCCCATACCAACACCACCTCCGTGATGTATGCTTACCCAAGTAGCACCACCAGACGTTGAAAGTAGGGCATTAAGTAATGGCCAATCAGAAACAGCATCTGAGCCATCTAACATACTTTCAGTTTCTCGATTTGGTGAAGCAACTGAACCTGAATCTAAGTGATCTCGACCGATAACAACGGGGGCAGATAATTCGCCAGTTTTAACCATTTCGTTAAAGGCTAACGCTAAACGCGCACGGTCTTTTAAACCAACCCAACAAATACGTGCTGGTAGACCTTGAAAGTCGATACGCTCACGAGCCATATCCAACCAATTGTGTAAATGAGGATTATTGGGGATCAATTCTTTAACTTTTGCATCGGTTTTATAGATATCTTCTGGATCGCCAGACAATGCTACCCAGCGGAAAGGACCTATGCCCTCACAAAATAAGGGACGAACATATGCAGGTACAAAACCGGGGAAGTCAAAAGCATTTGTAACCCCTTCATCTAAAGCCATTTGACGAATGTTGTTGCCATAATCTGTTGTTGCAGAACCTGCCGCTTGTAAGTCGAGCATGGCTTGTACTTGTATCGCCATTGATTTTTTCGCCGCTTTTACTACAAAAGCTTCGTCTTTTAAGCGCATCTCTGCTGCGTATTCCATGGTCCAACCTTGTGGAAGGTAGCCATTTAATGGATCATGTGCTGATGTTTGATCTGTGGTTACATCGGGTGTGATACCACGCTTTACTAATTCAGGAAAAACGTCAGCGGCGTTACCTAATAAACCAACAGATATCGCTTCACCTCTAGCACATGCTTCGTTGATCATGACTAAAGCTTCATCTAGCGTTTTTGCTTTTTTGTCTACATAACGAGTTTTGATACGAAAGTCGATTCGGGTTTCATCACATTCAACCACTAATGCTGAGAAACCAGCCATAGTTGCTGCGAGAGGTTGTGCACCGCCCATACCGCCTAACCCACCAGTAAGTACCCACTTACCTTTAGCGCTTCCGCCAAAGTGTTGCTTAGCCATCGCGACAAAGGTTTCATAAGTACCTTGCACAATACCTTGTGAACCAATGTAAATCCACGAGCCCGCAGTCATTTGGCCATACATCATCAAGCCTTTTTTATCGAGCTCGTTGAAGTGTTCCCAATTACCCCAGTTTGGCACTAGGTTTGAGTTAGCAATTAAAACACGTGGCGCATTTGAGTGGGTTTTAAATACACCAACCGGCTTGCCTGATTGCACCATTAAGGTTTCGTCATCTTCTAAACGATTTAATACTTCAATAATTTTGTCATAGCAAGCCCAGTTGCGTGCGGCACGGCCGATCCCGCCATAGACCACTAATGATTGCGGGTGTTCAGCAACTTCAGGGTCAAGGTTATTCATTAACATGCGTTTAGCCGCTTCGGTTAACCAACTTTTTGCGGTAATTTTATTACCACGATCGGCTCTGATCACTCGGCTTGTATCTAATCTTGGGTCTATTGAGGTATTTTCGATAGTCATGATGTTTTCCTAACTATGGGTTGTAAAAAGGATGATTATTTCTTTAGAATTTTAAGTGACTGCCTAAACGATACTTATTACCTGGAGAGGTTAAGGTCGCTAAACTGACCACCCCTTTACTTGACCAAGTACGACGTTTTACTTGTAAGCAAGGCATTGATTCTTCTATATGAAGTAATTGGCAAATATAGGCTTCTGCTAATACAGCTTCTATTTCGTGTGTTGCTTCTGTTAATGGTGCTTCACTTGATAAATATTCGTGAGGCGTTATTTGCGTGAAGTCTTGCTGTAAATAATTTTTTACTAAGTCGCTATTAACAAAACGTTGTTCGAGTTGAATCGGTTGATCATTTTCAAAATGCAGTACTTCAGAATAAAAAACTGACACGCTATTAATTGAATTAGTTTTTAAGTTAAGTAAAATAGCGATTTCTTCGTTAACAGCAACCGCTTTTAAGGTCAGCTGTTTAGCGTGATGTCGATGACCTCGCTCTTGAATTTCATCAGCGATATTACGAATTTCTAATAACGAAGACTGTGACTTAAACGTTGCAACAAAAGTGCCTGAGCCTTGCGAACGAATCAATAGTCCTTGCTCGGTAAGTTCTTGTAAAGCACGTCTTGCTGTCATACGACTTACTGAAAATTGATCCGCGAGTTCATTTTCAGAAGGGACTTTTGCATGTTGTTGCCATTCGCCAGATTCAATTTTTTGGCAAATATGCTGCTTTATTACGGTAAATTTTGCTGTTTTTACTTTAGTCATGTTAATTCGCTAGGTTTATTGTTTATAAGACTGTTGTCGTCTTAACGCTATAACTTGTATATACAATCTCATTTATTAGTGCTGATGTCAATACTTGTATATACAAGCTTGCTTGTCTATTCTCTATCGCGTAAAGTAGCGTTATTAGCAATCAAACACTACGCTTATAATGCCGCCATCTTTTGATATAAACGCTGGTTAAAAGTTTAGCGTTAAAATCACCTTTTGGATCTATTATGACGATTAATTCTTCTGCTTGGCACACTCTCTTCATTAATGTAAATCTAGCGACTATGACTGATGGCGCTAACAGCTATGGTGCGATTGAAAATGGTGCTTTAGCAATAAGTGGAAGTAAAATTGCTTGGTTAGGCGCTGAAACTTCTTTACCCCCATATGATGAAAAATCAGTACGGGTTATTGATGGAAAAGGCAAATGGTTAACGCCCGGACTCGTTGATTGTCATACTCATATCGTTTATGGCGGTAACCGAGCCAATGAATTTGAAATGCGCTTACTCGGGAAAAGTTATCAAGAAATTGCTAATGCCGGCGGAGGCATAGTCTCAACAGTATCTGCCACACGCAAAGCCAGTGAAAGTGAATTATTAGCCAGTGCCTTACCCAGGTTAACTGCATTACATCAACAAGGTGTGACCAGTATTGAAATTAAATCGGGTTATGGTCTTGATACAGAAAACGAAATTAAAATGCTTAAAGTAGCAGGGCAGTTAGCTGAAAAACTGCCTGTTACTATTAAGCGGACTTTCCTTGGCGCTCATGCTTTACCTGTTGAATACAAAGATAATCCCGATGAATATGTCGACTTAGTCTGTGATGAAATGATACCCATTATTGCCGAAGGTAAACTAGCCGATGCGGTTGATGTTTTTTGCGAAAGTATTGGTTTTAGTTTAGTACAAACAGAACGTGTCTTTGCTGCGGCTCAAAAGCATCATCTACCGATAAAAGTTCACGCTGAGCAATTATCAAATTTAGGCGCTACCGCATTAGCGGCAAAATATAATGCGCTTTCATCTGATCATATCGAATTTTTAGATGAAACCGGTATTAAAGCCATGAAAGATGCAGACATGACTGCAGTACTGTTACCCGGAGCCTTTTATTTTCTTCGTGAAACACAATTACCGCCAATGGAATTATTACGCAAGTATCAAGTGCCAATGGCGATTGCTACCGATGCAAACCCCGGTTCCTCACCCATTCATAATATTCAACTGATGCTTAATATGGCATGCACATTCTTTCGATTAACACCGGCAGAAGCACTAGCTGGTGTTACTTGTTATGGTGCTAAAGCACTCGGTTTAGCTAATAAAGGTCAGCTTGCGCTTGGCTTTGATGCAGATATTGCCTTGTGGAATATAGAGCAACCAGCGGAACTTTGTTATCAATTTGGCGTAAACCCACTGAGTGAATTATTTGTAGCGGGTAATAAAGCCATTTAATTTCATTAAATGGGCTTATATTCAGGCGATAATTTTTTCTGCGATAAGCCTAGTTAAAAACACCCTATACAAACTTCACTATATTGCTTAGTCTTAATATATATCCGTTCTACTTCAATACGCAGGTTCGTCTAATGGTGTTTAGTTATAAACCCCGTTTGGCATTGCAATAATTGATCTAATTTCCTAGTTAAACTCATCAATCGTATAGGTTTGTTGTCATTAGGTAAAAGGCTTTATATGAAACACTTTCGCTCGACGCGCTTATCACTCACTGGTTTTTTGATGCTAGTGTTAAGCTTGTTTTTATTTTCGAGTACGGCACAAGCCGCCTCTTTTTCTTTTGCTGAATTTAATATTGCCTTTGTTTTGGGGTTAATGTTTCCTGTTATATTAATTATCGCCTTAGTTAAGCCCTTAAAAAACATTCGTCTTCGTTACCCCTTACTGATTTCTCTGAGTGTTTTATTGATGCTTTATGCCTTGGCTTATCCAAAAAGCTATCAAAGTGAATTGATACTTTCATCAGCCATGATTTTTTCTTCGGTGTTATTTTTTTGGCTACGAAGCACTTATTCTCAACCGGCAGAAAAAGTAAATTATTTAATCAATTTTATTGTTGTCGCAACAGCGGTATCTTTTGTTTTTAGTTTATGGTTTTTACCCGATATTGATGGTTATTTAGCCTGGCTGGCGGCAAGTTTACTGGTGCTTGCATGTGCTGGCGTTACGGTGCTTTCATCAAAAAAAATTAAAGAGCCTAGTAGTGTGAGATTAACGGCACAGTGGTTTATACATCTTTGTTTCGTGGTTATTCTTTTCGCGTGGTTAAATGCTTTTATCAGTGTTGTTTGGTTAGTGTCGGCAATCGTTATTTCTTATCTAGCCGCTTTGGTCAATGGTTGTTGGTATTTAGTGCAAGCCATTCGCGTCGAACTTAATAATAGCGATGATATTCGTCAAAAAATATCAACAGCATATTTGTTAGACCCAGCAACAAATTTACCCTGTTATCAGCAAGCCTTGGAAAAACTAGACAATGTTATAAAGCAGAAGCCTAAAAGTCGCTTTGTGAGTATTGTTTTTAAGCCGGTAAACTTTCAAGCGGTTAACACCGTTTTAGGTCACCATAATTCTGATATTTTATTATTACAATTAGCGTATTGTTTACAGAAAAAAGTCGCTGAAAATATTTTATTAGTTAACTTTTCAGATGAACAATCACCGATAAAAATCGCTCGGCTACAAGGGTTACACTTTTTAGTGGTGCTAGACTTGAGTACTGACAACTATCCTGACCATACTAAAGTTGACCAGCTTTGCCGTGAGCTTATGGCTGCTGTGCCGAGTGCAATGAGTTTTAAAAGTTTTTCTCTCAATTTCGAATTGGCTTTTGGTGCTGCTTATATGGGTGAATACAGTCATAGTGTCAGTGAGGTTATTTCATTTGCTGAAGATGCCTTACTCGTTTCAGAACAAACTCAACAAGTTGTTAGTTACTTTGACCACAATAGTGCACTCTATACCGAACAACAATTACAGCGTATGGAACAATTAAAACAAGATATAGCCGATGAAAAATTACATTGGTATTTACAACCACAAATAGGTCTAGCAAATAAAAAAGTAGTAGGCTTTCACATGGAGGTGCATTGGTATTGCGGTGATCAAACACCTCGTGCACTCAACCAATTTGTCGATATTGCCGAGCATAGTGGCGATATCTATCTATTAACAAAGCAGATGATTGTTGAAGCATGTAAGGCCATTGCTCAATTACAAAAGGTAGGTTTTGAAAAGCCAGTAACCATTACCTTTGCTAGTAAAGAGTTACTTGAACCGGCATTAATTGACTACATTGTTTTGCAAGCTAAAGAATATAGTATTAATACAAATTCTTTAATTATCGAGTTTAAAGAAGCGCTAATTTTATCTGCTAGCCAAAGAGCAAAAGCGATCATTGATCAGCTGAAATCTTTAAATATAAAGATCGCGATAGGAGATTTTTCAGGCAGCTATGAATCATTACGATACTTACGAAAGCTGAGTATCCATCAAGTAAAAATTAATTGTGGCTTGTTGGGTAATAGTGATAATAATATTGAGAGTGGTAGCTCAGATAAGGCCATTATTAATGCGCTAATCAATTTAACCCGGGCAATGAAACTCCCCCTTATTGGCACCTCAATTAATAACAGTAATATTGAACAAGCATTTATATCAATGGGTGGTGAATATGCTCAGGGTAGATATTTAAGTCGTGGGGTTGTTTTTGATGAAATTGAAATTTGGACGCAACGTTGGCTCGAACAATATCCACATAGTGAGCCAGCTAAGTGAGCCAAATTTAAGTCAGTGGGCGTAACTTACTGAATGTAAAGTCTAGATGATTTATTCAATGTCTAACGGCTCTGGTGACAAAATAATACCAGTATTGTCAGCATAAATGTGGTCTTCAGGGAGAAATGTTACCCCAGCAAAGTTTATTGCTAAATCACTTTCGCCAATATCTTGGTCGCTAGCACCGACAGGAATAGAGACTAAGCCTTGAATACCTAAGTCGAGTTCTTCTATTGCATCTACGTCGCGGACACTTCCATAGCAAACAATTCCTTCCCAAGCATTGTTAGCGGCCTGTTCAGCAATGTTAAAATCAATCAGTGCCCTACGTGTTGAGCCACCACCATCAATAACAAGTACTTTTCCTCGTCCATCTGTCGCTACAATTTGTGCTATTAAACCATTATTTTCAAAGCACTTAATGGTAACAACTTGACCACCAAAAGAGCTGCGCCCGCCATAATTACAAAAGATAGGATCAACAACATCAATTAGGTCGGCATAAATATTACAAAGCTCTGAGGTGTTGTATTCCATGATTTTTCCTTAATGCTATGATTGAATGCTTATACCTATGCTACTAAATTTTTGCTCACGGCAACAGTAAACATAAAGTGTGAAAAAATTTAATCGATTGGCTGCTAGTATAGCTCGATGTACAAACGTTGTGTGAAATATATTCAATGGTAAATAACCGTATAATCAGCAAATAATAATAGCGACTGTCTTGTATTGCTAAGCAAAAGAATATTTAATGGTCGCCCGCAACTTAATAGAGAATATAACATGGTAGGTGAGAAAGACTTTTATCACGGTCTATTATTTTCTGTTGAAGCCGTAGTTTTTGGCTTACTTGCTACATTTTTTTTGCTGTATTATCGGGGGATAGGTCGACAGTATGTTAGCTACTGGACGGTGGGCCTATTTTCTTTAAGTGCCCATCAACTTTGCCTTGCCATTGAAACCCAACTTACCGACCTCAGTGTTATCGCCTTAGAGAAAGTTCTTCTTACAGTAGGTATTCAAGTTAGTTTTTATTTTCATCTCTGCGCACTTTTACTCGGAATATATAGCGCAGTTTCAAAAAAAAATATTTCTAAAAAAATCACCAATAGCATCTTTATACTCAGTGCTTTGTTCGCACTAACGGCAACGTTACTCTATGGATTTGATGTTAACGAGGTTTATAACCGCTTTTACCTGCGAGAGAGTTTACCTGCATTTGTGATGGGCTGTAGTTTATTGCTAACGGCCTTTTATCTATATAACTTGCCAAAAAAATATTTTTCTGCACATATTTTTATTATCTATAGTCTTATTATGGGGGGCAGGTACGTTTTATTTTCCTTTCTTTCTATTGTACTTATCAATGAGTATTGGTTTAGGCCATTAGCAGAAGTACTGATTTATTTTGATTTGGGTGCCTTTACTTTATTAGCATTTACTATGCTTATTTGGATGCAAGGGGCAGAGCGAAGTATTGCGACCTCTGCGATGAATAAGGCTCAATATTTAGGTAAGCACGATTCATTAACCGGGGCGTTAAACCGACAACAAGTCATGGAGAAACTGCCTTTAATCATCGAAAAAACCGCCTGTAATCAACAAAATTTAGCGGTTTTTTTACTAGATATTAAAGGCTTTAAATTTGTAAATGATACATACGGGCTTAAGGTTGGGGATGCTATTTTAGGTGAAATAGCGCGTAGACTTGATGAAAGTATTTTTTTACCCCAGGTGGTTGGACGATTAAGTGGTGATTCTTTTACTTTTATTATTGATGGTGTTGACGAAAAGCAACAAGCGGCTGCAATAGAACATTTACACGGCTTAATAAGTCGGGCGTACCATATCAAACAACATAAAGTATTATTACAATGCTCTGTTGGTTATTGTTTATATCCTGGGGATGGGCTATTAGCTGAAGATTTATTGCAGAAAGCTAATTTAGCCTTAGCGCAAGCTGAAAGTCAAAATGTGGCGACGGTTAAATATAAAACGGGAATGCAATCGCATGGTCGAAGATTACTTGCCATGGAAAAAGAAATTCGCGATGGTTTTGAAAACAATGAATTTGTACTCTATTTTCAACCACAGCTTAACTTATTAAATAATCGTATAGAAGGCTTCGAAGCGCTTGTTCGCTGGCAACACCAAGAACGTGGTTTATTACAACCCGCAAGTTTTTTACCTGATATTGAATCGCTTAACCTGCTTAGTGAGCTAGACAGTTATGTGCTTGAACGAGCATGCCAAACTATTGCACGTTTGCAAAAAGAATATCATCGACGAGTGACCATAGCGGTTAATATTACCGCCGTTGAATTTCAAGATCCAAAATTGATTGAAAATATCCAAGCCTTACTTTTTAAATATCAAATTACACCAAGATGTTTAGATTTAGAAATTACCGAAAATGTTGTGATGACTGAAATCGCAACAGCAATGAATACCATTGTTATTTTGCAAAATATGGGCATAAAAGTTTCAATTGATGATTTTGGTACAGGGTATTCCTCATTGGCATACCTGCGTAAACTGCCGATCGACAAAATTAAAATTGATCGGAGTTTTATTGAAGAAGTCGCAAGTAATGATTCAGATTTAACGATTGTTAAATCTATGGTTGAACTTTCTCATGGTTTAGGTAAGCGTGTTTTAGCCGAGGGAGTTGAAACCGAAGAACAACTAAGGGTATTACGCAACATTGGCTGTGATGCTGTTCAAGGATATTACATCAGTAAACCTATACCCGAAGAAGCATTGAAAAAATACTTTGCCCGATAATTATCATCTTATTATTTCATATAAAAAAACATATAAATTTGTTTCAAATTTTAATTTTCTACCTATACTAAAAATATCAATCTATTAATATTTTTAGGATCTCCTTTATGCTAATCAAGCACAAGCTTATTGCTAACACCGGTATTTTGGTTTTATCAATGGTCTTTATGTTGGGCTTACTTAATTTTACTATGTCGTCTTTGGAAACTGATATAAAAATTGCTCGAGAAATTGGCAATATCGAAACCGAAATTTTACAGTTGCGTCGTAATGAAAAGGATTTTTTAGCTAGAAAAGATATCAAGTATTTTGAGGCGTTTAGTGAAAATTATGCTGAGCTTATAAGAAATATTAGTTCACTTGAGCAAGCTTACGAAACGATAGGCAAAGACCTTCCTGAATTAAATAAGCTTCGCGCTGTGCTAAATGATTATCAACAGTTCTTTAAAGACTTAGTTGATGCACAAAAAGATCTTGGTTTATCTTCAACCGACGGTCTATACGGCTCATTAAGATCTGCTGTTCATGTAGTTGAAGAGTCGATTGGTAATAGTGACTATAAATTGCTGAGCAATATGCTACAACTTAGACGCAATGAGAAAGACTTTATGTTACGTCTCGATACGAAATACGTCGACCGTTGGAATAATAATGCCAGTTCTTTTGTTCAAGACATAAATGTAAGCAATTTATCCAGTGATGCTAAATCACAAGCTATTGATAATATCTCTCTCTATGAACAAGCATTTACAGACTTTGTTGCCGGACAAAAACGGCTTGGTTTCACCGCTAAAGAAGGTTTAAAAGGTGATATGCGTAACGCTGTTCATCAAGTGGATGAAATTTTAGATAAACTTGTTTTACTGAGTAAAAATGAGGTTGTTGAGCACACCAAATTTGTTGACTTGGTTGCCTACAGTGTCTTTTTTAGCATATTACTTATTGCCATCAGTTTTGCCTTTTTTGTCAGTAGAAGTATTTTATTAAGCATAAATCAGCTAAACGAGACCATGAAAAAAGTGGCTGATACTCAGGATTTATCGTTGACCGTATCTACTCACAGTGATGATGAACTCGGCGAAATGGCCACTATTTTTAATAATATGCTGGGTAAATTTAGAAACTTAATTACGGCCGTTAACCTTTCTGTTGATACTGTGCACGAAGCAACAGATAGTTTATCAAAAAATATTCACCTTGCTAATGCCGGAGTCGACTCACAAATTCAACAAACGGATATGGTCGCTACCGCGGTGACTCAAATGGTTGCGACCGTTGATGAAATTGCTAATAATACCAATGCCGCTGCGAGTAAAGCTGAAGCAACCAATAATAATGCGATTAGTGGTAAAGAAGGGGTTGAGCAAACTATTGCGAAAATTGATGAGCTTTCTGAAAAGTTAAGGGAGTCAGAAAATATAGTGCACGAACTTGCTAAAGATAGCGATACTATTGGTTCAGTATTAGATGTTATTCGAGGCATAGCAGAGCAAACAAACTTACTGGCGTTAAATGCGGCTATCGAAGCAGCCAGGGCGGGTGAACAAGGGCGTGGCTTTGCTGTGGTTGCTGATGAAGTTAGAACATTAGCCAGTCGGACTCAAGATTCGACACAAGAAATTGAAACGATTATTAGTTCATTGCAAGGACGAACCAAAGAAATTGTTTCTCATATGGCTATTTGTCGAACACAAGGGCAAGACAGCGCTGACCAAGCAAGCTCAGCGGGTAAAATGCTAGAAGAAATAACCTATGATGTTTCAACCATCATGGAAATGAATACAGCTATCGCATCAGCCATTCAAGAGCAAAGTACGGTCGCTTCTGAAGTTAATCAACATGTGGTTGAGATAAGAGACGTCGCCGAACAAGCCGGGCTAATATCTCATCAAAATGCACAAATGAGTGAAGAGTTATCTCAGCAAGCGGCAGTGTTGAATAATGAAGTGAGTCAGTTTAAAGTTTAGAAATATACTTTTCTCTTGAAGATACCGAACAGGTATTTTCAAGAGAAAACGTTATCTCTGTCTAGTTATTACTAGGCAAAATTCGCTAAATAAAAACCATCTTGAATGTTCGTGTTAACTTATTCTATTTTATTTCACTTCAACAAAACTAATCGACGCTTCTCTATTTTGGCTTGTGGTTAAACTTGAACAATAGCTTTGCCAATTAATGTCGTAATTATCAAAGAGATTTTTGAATGTTTGGTCAGTGAAAATAGCGCCGTGCTTGTCATCAAATACTAAGCGGTGGCCATGCTTACCTAGCGGTTCAATATCAGTTAATAGCACGTCTTTTTTATGAAACACTTCTGGTATTTTAACGCCATTTTTAGCTTTCGTTTCTACGGGAGAAAATACTCTTAGGTATTCAAAGGAGAAGCTAAGTTGAAGGTTACTATCAAAATTAAGGGTTAATTTTTTTTGCTTGCGATCAAGCGTAAACTGAATGATTTTCATTAATTCCTGCGCTTATATTGGCTAAAAGAGTAGGAAGTTAACTTCCTACTCTTTTCTTTCTATAGAATAAAACGGCTTAAATCTTCATTTTTAACTAATTCAGAAATAGTGTCATCTACGTATTTTTGATCAATTATAATGACTTCCCCAGCACGCTTATCAGCATTAAATGATAGGTCTTCGATTAAACGTTCCATCATAGTATGTAAGCGTCTTGCGCCAATGTTTTCTGTACTTTCATTAACTTGCCATGCGGCATTAGCGATTGCCTGAATGCCATCTTCACTAAAAGAAACATGTACACCTTCTGTTGCCAACAAAGCAATATACTGTTCAGTTAATGATGCGTTTGGCTCAGTCAAAATTCTAACAAAATCATGGGTAGTTAGCGCTTGTAACTCGACACGAATTGGTAATCGACCTTGCAATTCAGGGATCAAATCAGATGGTTTTGCCATCTGGAATGCGCCTGAAGCAATAAATAAAATATGGTCTGTTTTAATCATGCCATGCTTAGTGCTTACTGTTGAGCCCTCAATCAGTGGTAGTAAGTCTCGTTGTACCCCTTCGCGAGAAACATCAGGACCTGAGCTATCACCACGCTTACAAATCTTGTCAATTTCATCGATAAAAACGATGCCATTTTGCTCTACCGCATAAATAGCCTTCTCTTTGATATCGTCATTGTTAACAATTTTGGCGGCTTCTTCTTCTTGCAACGCTTTAAAAGCATCTTTAATTTTTAATTTACGCTTACTGGTTTTTTCATTAGACATGCCCTGAAACATATTTTGCAGCTGCGAAGTCATTTCTTCCATACCAGGAGGAGCCATTATTTCAACCCCCATTTGTGGGGCAGCTAAATCTAATTCTATTTCTTTATCATCAAGTTGACCTTCACGAAACTTTTTGCGAAAAGCTTGACGAGTACTGCTATTATCCGTAGCTCCATCAGCGCCAAAACCGTCTCGTGGTGGTGGCAATAATATATCTAAAATTCGTTCTTCAGCGGCTTCTTCGGCGATATGTTTTACCCGAGCCATTTCTTGCTCTTTGGTCATCTTTATTGCCATATCAGCCAAGTCACGAATGATCGTTTCGACTTCTTTACCAACATAACCGACTTCGGTAAATTTAGTTGCTTCAACTTTAATAAAAGGAGCGTTGGCAAGTTTGGCCAGACGCCTTGCTATTTCTGTTTTACCAACCCCCGTTGGACCAATCATTAGAATGTTTTTAGGAGTAACTTCGGTGCGTAACTCTTCGTTTAACTGCATTCTGCGCCAGCGATTTCTTAAGGCGATGGCTACAGCACGTTTGGCATCACTTTGACCAATAATGTGGCTGTCTAATTCACTGACTATTTCACGTGGTGTCATATTCGACATGATAATTCCTTAAGCATTTTACTTATTTGATACACTTACTAAGCGAGACGAAAGTCGAGCTTTATAGCTCGTCAATCGTATGTTGATGATTGGTGAATACACAAATGTCGCCAGCGATTTTTAACGACTTTTCAACAATTTCAATCGCAGAAAGCTCGGTATTCTCTAACAGTGCAGTTGCTGCCGACTGTGCAAAGTTACCACCACTACCAATAGCAATTAAGTCATTCTCTGGTTGTATAACATCGCCATTGCCGGTGATGATTAATGAAGCTGTTTCGTCTGCAACAGCAAGTAAAGCCTCTAACTTTCTTAAGGCGCGGTCACTTCGCCAATCTTTAGCAAGCTCAACAGCGGCTTTAGTTAAATGGCCTTGGTGTTGTTCAAGTTTACTTTCAAAGCGCTCAAATAAAGTAAAAGCATCAGCAGTGCCGCCAGCAAAACCAGCAAGGACCTTGCCGTTATATAAACGACGAACTTTGCGAGCATTACCTTTCATTACGGTATTTCCAAGCGATACTTGGCCATCACCACCAATTGCTACTTTGCCATTACGTCTTACGGATACGATAGTTGTCACAATTAACCTCAAATATTTATTTATATCTATGAAGAATAGATAAGGCTAATTATGACTTTTTCAAGGAGGGAGCTAGATAAATGTGTCTATTATGTCAATCAGACTAATTTATTGTTCACTAATCCGTTGGATTTTATTTCCAAAGCCAAATTTGGCAGCCATTAACATTATTACTTTTTAGCTTATGTTTGTCTTTTTCTGCTTCACGTTTACGCTCATAAGGACCTAAAAACACTTTGTAATAAATACCGTTTTTACCTTTAGATTCACTTATTTGAGCCGTTAAGCCAGTAAAGGCAATATTGGCTTTTAATACTTCGGCTTGTCTCATCGTTCTAAACGATGCGCACTGCATCTTATACGGTCCTTTATCCTTAACTTCATATTTACCCACTTCAACTTCTTTACTCTTTAGGTTGTCAACATATGCCCATATCTCTTTTGGTGGAGCGGGTAATGCTTTTTCTTTCACCGCTTGTGCGTCTTCTTTGACTATTTTCACGGGAGAGACTTGCGGTTTATTGTCTTTAATTGACCATAATCCATAAATAAAACCACCGATCAATAATATGACTAAAAAGAGTAAAAACTTAAATTTTAAGGTGAAGGTTGGTTTAGGCGCTACCTTGCCTTTATAGGGACTTTTCTTTTTGTTTTGTGCGCGGGAAACGTAATCTTGATGAGCCATGAAATAATAATATACCGGTAAACGTCGGGTAATTCTAACCAAGTGGTAAGGAAATGACACTAGTTTAAAAAGAAAATTGTAACAGAAGGCTTATTACTTAAAGTTACCAACTTAAATCAAGTGGATCAACATCTACTGTCCAGCGTACTTTTTTCTGCCATTCATTCTGAGAAATAGCGTTAATCAGCTGATAAATAGCAAGATGAAGTTGCTTGCGTGATTTAGCTTGTACAATTAAATGATAGCGATATTTACCTGCTTTTTTCTCCATCGCAGCTGGCACCGGACCGGCAAATTGGCAGCCATCAAAAGTAAATTCGGTTAATGCACTGAGAAATTTTTCAGGATAAGAAGGATAGTTAGCTTCTGCCCGAAAAAGTGCTTGATAACTAAACGGTGGTAATAAGGCCTGTTTGCGCTCAGTTAACGCATATTTAGCAAAGTGTGGGTAACCGTTGTTGACTAAATCTTGCAGTAATGGATGTTCAGGGAAGTTGGTTTGTACTAATACTTTGCCGGGCTTACTTTCTCGACCTGCACGGCCAGCAACTTGCACTAATAATTGTGCCATGTGCTCGGCGGCACGAAAGTCAAAACTAAAGAGTGCACCATCAACGTCTAACACTGCAACCAGTGTTACATCAGGGAAGTGATGCCCCTTTGCCAACATTTGTGTACCAATCAGTAACTGATGTTTTTTATCACTGACTTCTTGTAATAATTTTGCCAATTCGCCTTTTTTACGAGTACTGTCGCGATCGATTCTTACGGTACTATAGTCAGCAAAAAGTTCGCCGATGCGCTCTTCTAATTGTTCTGTACCTTGTCCCATAGGTTTAATACGGACACTTCCGCAACTAGGACACTGGTATGGGATACGCTTTTGACTACTACAGTGGTGACAAATTAATAATTTTTTCCCTTGGTGCAAAGTATAAGGTTTATTACAACGCTGACAATCCGCTACCCAGTGACACTCTTGACAATTAATCGCTGGCGCATAACCACGGCGATTTAAAAATATTAAGGCTTGTTCACCGCGTTTAAGTGTTGTTTCAATCGCCTTTTTTAACGTACCTGATAAGCCATGTTCCATTTGCTGTTGGGCAACATTAATAAGACTGATTTTGGCTTGAGTACTTTGACCGGGTCTTTTAGTTAATTGATGATATTGATATTTACCCGACAATGCATTTTGTAGCGTTTCTAAACTAGGCGTGGCACTACCGAGTACAATGGGAATATTTAACTGACCCGCGCGTAAAATAGCAATGTCGCGCGCGTGATAACGAAAACTGTCTTGTTGTTTAAAAGAGCCATCGTGCTCTTCATCAACAATAATTAAACCTAAATGATGTAGCGGTGCAAAAACAGCTGAACGCGTGCCAATAATTATTGCGGCGGTGCCCCGTTGTGCAGCCAGCCAAGTTTGTAAACGTTCTTTGTCGTTTAATCCTGAGTGGTGCAAACAAATAGGTAAATTAAAGCGTTGTTCAAACCGACTGAGCATTTGTGGTGTTAGACCAATTTCAGGCACTAATACCAGTACTTGTTTATTGGCGGCGAGAGTTTTTTCCATCGCTTGTAAATAAACTTCGGTTTTACCACTGCCGGTGACACCGTCTACTAAATGACAAGAAAACTGCTCAAAGGACGCTTTCACCGCTGAGACAATAACCGCTTGTTCAACGGTTAAGGTTAGCTTTTCATTCTCAGCTAAAGCGTCTTGGTGATAGACAAAGGTTTCAGCTTTTTGTTGCCTTTCTTCAATTAACTTTTTCTTTTCAAGCGTATTTAATTGTGCTTTTGTATAGCCTAGTGTTCTAATTTCTGCCCAAGTTAGCCCCGGGTGGGTTTTAATGACATTATACAGTTCGGCTTGTTTGGGGGCTCGCTTAACTATTTTTTCTAATACCAGCTTTTCTTCACTGTCTTGCTCAAGCAAGAAACAATGCCAAGTGGTCGCTAAATCAATAGTAGGTTGCTCAATTTGACGAAGCAACACGGGAAGAGCCAGTTGTAGTACGTCTCCAATCGGGTGATGATAATAATCAGCACAGCGCAGTAAAAACTTTAACAGCGCGGGAGGAAAACGAAAGTTGTCATTGACTAAGCCAATAATCGGCTTAAGTTTTTTGTCGTCAATATCACAGACTTCACTGGTACTTATAATAATACCAATAACTTCTCTATGACTAAAAGGCACGATCACTCGTGCGCCTATTTGAATCTCGTCATCACTGATGGTTTGTGGCACGATATAAGTAAATAACTGACGCATAGGAACAGGAATAGCGACTTGAATATAACTAACCTGCATAACGAGTACTTTTTTGACAATAATTAAGCTTATTCTGCCGACTTGTTGTTAATATGCCAAGTACGATTTTATAGAAAGTTTAACTTTAATCACCTTAACGGATTAATTGTTCATTTTTTAGCAATTAGTGTCATTAGGCTATTGCTAAGCATGTGTCGATGATTTAAAATTCGCCTCCATTATTTTTAACTCGTATGGTGCTTAGCAGCAATAATGACTGACTAAGTGGCGATACGGCCTTATACAGAGGTTTCTATGAAAGACGGTATTCATCCTAATTATGTTGAGTTCAAGGCAACTTGTTCTTGCGGTAACATCATCGTAACTCGTTCTACAGCGAAAAAAGATATTCACTTAGACGTATGTTCAGCTTGTCACCCATTTTACACGGGCAAACAAAAAGCTGCTGAGACCGGTGGTCGTGTTGATAAATTCAACAAACGTTTTGGTGCACTTAGCAGCAAGTAATTTTGCGCTAAAATCAAAATGTAAAAAAAAGCGTCGTAAGACGCTTTTTTTATGCCTAAAATCCATTGAAATACCATTCAGCTTTGCCGTGATCTCAAAAAATATAATATTTTTCGCTTTTCTTTAAACCCTTTTCATAAATACTGTATCTTACTTTATAACGACACCATTATTGAGAGTTAACCTTTGGATAATCCGAAAGTTATTAACATTAAAAACTGTGCTGAACCGCCGATCCATATTGCTGTAAACCTTGCAAAAGAACGTGCAATTATTAGTCGAGCACAGCAGGGTGATCAGCAGGCTTTTTATCAACTTTATCAGCAGTATCATCGTAAAGTTTATGCTATTTGCTGGCGTATGCTTGCAGATAAAGATAGTGCCGAGGATGTTTGCCAAGAGGTTTTTGTACAACTATGGCAAAAAATAGCTAATTTTCGTGGTGAAAGTAAATTTTCTACTTGGTTACACAGTGTCACCAACAATATTGTACTTGGACACTTGCGCAAACATAAAAACTGGTTGCAACGTATCTTTAGTATCGAAGATCAAACCATGGCAGATATTGCCGTAGAAATGCCAGATAGTTCGGGTCTAACCGAATTAGATAAACATATCGCTCGTTTACCTGAAAGAGCTCGCTTAGTTTTTGTGTTGTTCGCGGTTGAAGGTTATCGCCATGAAGAAATTGCAAATATGCTCGACATGGCAGTAGGTACTAGTAAAGCGCAATACCATAGAGCTAGAAATTTGTTAATGGAGTGGATCGAGATATGAATAAATTATTATCAGAGCAAGCTTTACAAAAAGCACTGGCAAAATTACCTGATGAAATGACACCACAACGTGATTTATGGGCTGGTATTGAACGTGCAATTGAAGTTAAAACACAAGACAAACCCGTTTTTGTATCACCGGTGAAAAAAGTGTTTATGCCTACAGCATGGGCGGCATCTTTAGTGCTCGCAGTATTGGCTACTTGGTTTTCTTTTTCGCCTCAATTTTCAGAACAGCCGCTGGATTTAGCGCAACAAAATAACTCACCCCTGACCTTAGTAACTGCAATGCAAGAAAATTTTAAGCACACCAAGCAATCGATGTTGATTAGCTTTGGCCAGCCTAAAATATCGGCACTGCCAAAAGAAATTCAACAAGAGTTAATAAACCTAAGCTCAGCCCAAGCTACGATTGAAAAGGCTCTAAATGAAGACCCAAGTAATAATGATTTACTTAATTTATTACGTTGGACCCAAAAACAAGAATTAGATCTATTAAGCCAACTATACAGCCCTAAATGGCAGAGTATTTAAAGATAACACTATAAAGAGGTAGTTATGAGAGTTTTACAAAAAGTTATTCCGATGATGTTATTTTCAGCCGCTTGTTCAAGCTTTGCGGGTGAGCAGATAGACAAGTCATTACTGGTCAGTGATGTCAGTAGTGTAAATATTGAAAATTTACGCGGTAATATTACGGTTATTGGTTGGGATAAAAACACTATTTCGATAAAGGGAGAATTGGAAGACGACGCCGAAGGTTTACTCTTTAAGCAACAAGGATCGCGTGTGAAAATTAAGGTTGAGCTTGAAAATCATAGCAACAACTTCTGGGGTAACAATGCTAAAGGCTCAGTATTAACGATTCATATGCCTAAAAACATTCGTGTCAGTTTTGAGGGGATTGCCAGTGATATTAATTTTGATAACTTGCATGCCAGCGCCGAAGCAAAAACAGTAAGTGGTAACATCAAAGCGGTAAATTTGAGTGAACGCATTGAATTAATTTCAGTTAGTGGTGATATTAACAGTAGTAAATTATCAGGGAAAGTGAGTTTGTCGAGTGTTAGCGGTAATATTAAAGATCGTCAGTCACGTGGACGTTTAAGTTTGCGCGTGGTCAGTGGTGAAATTGACGCGCAATCAACAGCAAAAGAAGTGACGATCGAAAATGTCAGTGGCGATATTAACATAGGATTAAATGAGATTGACGAACTTACCGTTGCAAATGTCAGTGGCGATCTTTCAGCAACGTTATCGTTAAATGATGGTGGTGTCGTTAAGATGTCTAGTGTTAGTGGCGGTTTAGCATTAAAGCTACAGAAAAATGTTCAAGCAAGCTTCCGGTTATCAGCCAGTGCTGGTGGTCAAATCACTAATAAAATTACCACGCAAAAATCAAATAAAGCTAAGTATGGACCAAGCTCAAAATTAGACTTTGAAACCGGTAGTGCCAACGCGAACGTACGTGTAAATACGGTAAATGGCAATATTAGCGTCAGCAATTAATTTTTATGACTCTGGCATTGAAAATAGAACGAGTTAGGGCGCTTTCTGGCTCGTATTTATATTCTGTTTCAAAGTAAATTCTGCTAACCTACCAAAAGTTTTAATCTCGCATTTGCGATAGAGTTTTAGGGTATATAAATGGCAGAGCGCAAGCCAAATAAATTTTTCAAAGATAAAAAGTATTCTCAAGATAGTCAAATGAATGCTTTAAAAGTTCCACCTCATTCGCTTGAGGCAGAGCAATCTGTATTGGGCGGTTTATTGCTCGATAACGAGACGTGGGATCGTGTTGGCGAACGTGTTGTCGCTCAGGATTTTTATAGTCGTTCACATCGTATTACTTTTGAAACCATAGCTGCGTTAATTGAACTAGGCAACCCTGTTGATTTAATTACCTTATCTGAAGCTTTAGAAAACGAGCAACGACTTGAAGATGCTGGTGGCTTTGCTTACCTTGCCGAAATGATGAGGAATACACCCAGTGCGGCCAATATCACCGCTTATGCCGACATCGTTCGTGAACGTGCAGTTACTCGTGAAATGATCAGTGTGGCAAATGAAATTGCTGAAGCGGGTTATGATCCTCAAGGCCGTGCTAGTGCAGAGCTTCTCGATTTTGCTGAAACTAAAATATTTGCTATCGCGGAACAACGGGCTAACAAGTCCGAAGGGCCAGAAAACATAACCTCAGTACTAGAAAAAACAGTCGATCGTATTGAACAACTTTGTTCATCGCCAAATAATGGTGTTACCGGTGTTTCTAGTGGCTTTTCTGATTTAGATAAGATGACCGCTGGTTTTCAAAAGTCAGATCTTATTATCGTTGCTGCACGTCCATCAATGGGTAAAACTACCTTTGCGATGAACATCGCAGAAAACGCGGCGATGACTGAAGATAAACCCGCATTGATTTTTAGTTTAGAAATGCCTGCAGAACAACTGATGATGAGAATGCTAGCCTCATTAGGCCGTATTGACCAAACCAAAATTCGTACGGGGCAATTAGGTGACGAAGATTGGGCGCGTTTATCATCAACCATGGGGTTACTTATTGATAAAGGTAAGATGTTTATTGATGATGCCGCTGGTTTAACGCCAACCGATGTTCGCTCTCGTGCGCGCCGCATTGCCCGTGATCACGGTGGTATAAGTATGATCATGATCGATTACTTACAGTTGATGCGCGCGCCACAATTTGCTGATAACCGCACCTTAGAGATTGCCGAAATATCACGGTCATTAAAAGCATTAGCTAAAGAATTACAAGTGCCGGTTGTGGCACTGTCTCAGCTAAACCGTAGTTTGGAGCAACGCTCAGATAAACGGCCGATTAACTCGGATCTTCGTGAATCAGGCTCTATTGAGCAAGATGCCGATTTGATCATGTTTATCTATCGTGATGAGGTTTATCACGATGATTCAGAGTTTAAAGGTATGGCAGAAATTATTATTGGTAAACAACGTAACGGCCCTATTGGTCGTGTTCCGTTGACTTTCCAAGGACAGTTTTCTCGTTTTGATAATTATGCCGGCCCGCATGTATTAGATGAAGATTAATGGCATTAACGACCGCAACGGCAATTATTAATTTATCTGCGCTCAAGCACAACTTAGCGCAGATAAAATCACTTGCACCGACAGCAAAGGTGCTAGCCGTTTTAAAAGCTAATGCCTATGGCCATGGCCTTGAACGCATTGCGCACGCATTGTTTTCTGAGCAAGCTAAAATAAATGAACACGGTCATTCATCGATCACCGCTGATGCTATTGCAGTGGCAAGAATTGATGAAGCGCTGGCATTACGGTCTTCAGGTATTACTCAACCGATTGTCTTGCTCGAAGGTTTTTTTAATGCAAAAGACTTAGCGATACTTGCGGTCAATAATTTACAAACGGTTATTCATAACCATCAACAACTTGATGCTCTTTTATCGGCAACGCTTCCTTCTCCGTTAAAGGTTTGGCTAAAAATCGATACCGGTATGCACCGTTTAGGCATAAATCCAGAGGAGTTTAGCCATTTTTATCAGCAATTAACGGACTCAGTAAACGTGCAAAAAAATATTGTGCTAATGAGTCACTTAGGTTGTGCTGATGATAAAAGCAATCAGGCGACTCGCCAACAAATATCACTCTTTGAAAAAGTAACGTCAGGCTGTAACGAAGAACGAACATTGGCAAACTCTGCCGGTATTTGTGCATGGCCAGCAAGCCATTACCAATGGCTTCGCCCCGGGTTATTATTATACGGGATTTCTCCTTTACCCTTTGAAACTAGCGCAGCAAATTTATCAACTTGTGCGCCAGAGAGTGCTTTGCACAATAAAGATATAACCTTGGATGTTCTGCCAGTAATGACGCTGAAGTCAAGTTTGATCGCCGTACGTGAATTAGCCGCTGGCGAATCAGTCGGTTACGGTAATGCTTGGACAAGTGAGCAAAAGACTATTATTGGTGTTGTTGCCATTGGTTACGGTGATGGTTACCCTCGGCATGCTAAAAATGGCACACCTGTTTTGGTCAATGGACGAAGGGTTCCTTTGGTAGGAAGAGTATCAATGGATATGATCACTGTTGATTTAGGGATAAATGCACAAGAACAGGTTGGCGATGTTGTGACTTTGTGGGGAGAGCAATTATCTGTTGCCGAAATAGCGCTATGTGCAACTACCATTCCCTATGAGCTCTTATGTAATATTACTCGCCGTGTACAAATCACCTTGTCAGCGCAGTAAAGGTCTTTTTTAAATACTAAGTAAACTACTCATCTTCTTGGTAAAGTCGCCAAAAATTCATTTACAGCGCACTTAACCGCCACTGTTTATTATAATGTCATTAATTGTCAGTTGTTATTGAGTCAATAAACTAAATATAGCGTAAAAAATAAAAAACCTCGTTTATTACTAAACGAGGTTTTGGTCTATGACTACAAATTACTTAATTCACTATTTATCGAAACTGAACTCAATAAAAGCTTTACCAAATTCAGAATTTAACGGAATAATAATGATAGGGCCATCAGCTTTGTGGTGAATAGTATGGTTTTGACCAGAAACAACCATAGGCGTTGCCATGTCAAATTCAAAGCCTTTTTCGCTCAGCATACGCTTAGCGCCACCGGTGACCATATTAGTAATTTCACCGACTAAATCGGTAATTTCTTCATTGATTTCGTCAGGACCTTCGCCAACCATTTTTTTCATGGTGGCCAGTGCTAACTTTCCTTCAAAAGTAATTGATAGTGAGCCTTTTGTTTGAGCGCTCACCATACCAATTAAACCAGAAACATCGCCCATAGCAACTTCATTTTTTTTCAAACGAGGTTTTTCAGGTACTAATTCCATTTGTGCCATAGTAGACATTACATTGAGCATTGAAGATAAAAAAGGGTTAATAAACTCTACATTCATGAATGTTTCCCAAGGGCTTAGTTATACTAGTCATTTTATTTTGCATGTTAATTTAGCAAATGTAAATCGTTCCTACTAGTTATTGTTTTTTATTATCGCAATTTTAACTGATTTCGAAAAAGTTAAGCTGCCAATAATTGTTTCGTCTTTATAATTTACAGTATTTACTTGCTTAGGGTAAGTATCGATGAGTAAATCATTTTTTACCACTAATCCGGATAAAAAGTTTTCAAAATTAGCTTCTTGGTAAATATAAACATTACCTTTAGCGACTTCTAAACCTATCCAATTGAGCTTGATTGGCTGTTTTTTATTATCTTGAACATCAATAAGTTGGAAATGTGCTTCAACATAGTTTTGAATGAACTTTTCGTATTTAGGATGCTCAGCTGAAAAGCGTATTTGCTGTTGCTCAGCAATAGCATTATCAATATCGTGAGCCGTAAATTGATGAATAACTTCTATGTTATGGGTTCTTGGATTAACTGATAAATCAGTTAATCCAAAGAAGTATCGGTGGGCTGCGCTTGAAAGCGCAACGCCACACAATAAACAAAAAACAAAGCTTTTAAATAATGAGGTTTTTGACATTATTTATCTTCTTCTTCCTTGTCTTCTTTTTCGTCATCAGCTGACTTTAATTTAACATTATAGTCACGCATCATGTCTTTTTTCTTACGTTTGTATAATTCAAAGCTTGATTTAATAGGGCGTGCTGGCCAGTAGTTATTGTTAACATCTACATCGGCTGTTTCCCAGTTTGGATCAATAGCGATAGCGGTAATCTCTTTGTCAGTAATAAATAATTTAGAAACATTTTTACTGTTTTTACGCCAGATTTCTGCAGGAATATGTACTTGTTCTGTTGTTTTATCTGCAAAAGTTAATTGGACAATAATAGGCATGACCAAGCCACCCTTATTTTCAAAATCAACGATGTAGAAATTTCTTTCATCAACAAGGAGATCTTTTTGCCATTGTTCTAACTTTTTATTTGCGCTGTTATAGGTATTACGTGCTTTATTGGTTGCCGTAAATTTATCATGCTCATTGTAAAAATCTAACAATTCAGGCTTGTCAGTTGTTCTAAGCCATTGACCTTTATCACGAAGGTCACTAATAAATGTTGGCTTTTCACTCTCTAAGGCACGATTCCAAGCGGCTTCTGTATCAGGGTTTTGGCTATCAGGACGATATAAATGAATATTACCTAAAGCGATATCAACATGATCTGTTGTGTAGAACCAACCACGCCAGAACCAATCTAAATCAACGGCTGATGC
Organism: Colwellia sp. BRX8-7; assembly: GCF_014077275.1. Classification (NCBI taxonomy): domain Bacteria; kingdom Pseudomonadati; phylum Pseudomonadota; class Gammaproteobacteria; order Alteromonadales; family Colwelliaceae; genus Colwellia; species Colwellia sp. BRX8-7. The sequence continues at coordinate 45,294 of NZ_JACGVP010000011.1, forward strand.
ATCTTCCATGGTGCGGAAAAAGTCTGAAGGTGTTGGGCGTTTAAACATCCAACGTTGTGCATATTCCTTAAAGGCAAAATCAAATAATTCTCGGCCCATAACGGTTTCACGTAAAATATTTAATGCTGTTGCTGGCTTACCATAGGCATTATTACCAAACTGAAGAATTGATTCAGAGTTGGTCATAATAGGTACCTGGTTAGTACTTTTCATGTAATTAGTAATGTCAGCAGCATGACCACGGCGTGAAGGATAACCTTCTTCCCATGCTTGTTGTGCTAAAAACTGTAGGAAAGTGTTTAAACCTTCATCCATCCAAGTCCATTGACGTTCATCAGAGTTAACGATCATTGGAAAGTAGTTATGACCCACTTCGTGAATAATTACTCCAACTAAGCCGTATTTAGTACCACGAGAATAGGTTTTTTCACCCGTTTCTTTGTCAAGTGTTGGGCGAGGACCATTAAAAGTGATCATCGGATATTCCATGCCACCAACGGGTCCATTGACTGAAATTGATACTGGGTATGGGTAAGCAAAGGTGTATTTATTATACTGTTGCATGGTATGGATAATAGCTTCAGTGGAGTACTTTTCCCATAATGGATTACCTTCATTAGGGTAAAAAGACATCGCCATGGTATCGGTACCGCCTTCTTTATAACCTTGAGCGTCCCAAATAAATTTACGGCTTGATGCGAAAGCAAAATCACGAACATTTTTAGCTTTAAAATGCCAGGTTTTCGTTTTTGTTGAGCGAGATTTTTCGTTTTCAAGTGCTTCATCAACGGTAACGATAAGCACAGGTTTCTTTGCGTTTTTAGCTTGTTCTAAGCGTTTACGCTGTGTTTTTGTTAAGACCTTGCTTTCATTTTGTAACTCACCGGTAGCGGCAACAATATGGTCAGCAGGAACGGTGATCTTAACGTCGTAATCACCAAATTCTAAAGTGAATTCGCCGTTACCTAAAAACTGCTTATTTTGCCAGCCCATAACGTCATAGTATGCTGCTGCGCGAGGAAACCAGCCAGCAAGCTCATACAAATAGTTATCGTCTTCTTTAAAGTATTCGTAACCCGAACGGCCACCTAACACTTTTTGTTCATGAAGCTTATAGTTCCACTTAATATTTAATTCAACATCATCGCCGGATTTTAATGCCTTAGGTAAGATAACGCGCATCATTGTGCCGTTAATTACATAGTCAAGAGCACTACCGTTTGATGCTGTAACTGCAGTAATTGTATTACCACCATCAAATTCAGTTGACTCGATAGCGCCACGCAATCCGCTATAAGTTATTTTTTTACTAGGAGCTGTCGCTGTTAAGCGATTATCAGAGTCACGTTTTAAGCGGTTTTGATCTAGCTGTATCCACAAGTAGCGTAAAGTGTCAGGTGAATTATTGGTATAACTCATTGTTTCGCTACCCGTTAAGGTTTGCGTTTTATCATCAAGTTGAATATTAATTTTATAATCAACTTGTTGTTGCCAATACTGGTGACCTGGTGCGCCTGATGCAGTTCTGTAAGTGTTGGGTGTTGGTAAAGATTCTTCTAATTGACGAAATTTATCACTACTAATGGTGTTTTTCGCTATTGCGCTACCACTGGCAACAACAAATAAGCAAACTAACGCTGACTTGATTGAATATTTCATAGGCTTCCTGAATATTTTATAATATGGGCATGTTTAACCGTGTACTTATAGCATAAATAAGTTCACTGAGTTAAGGGGGAGGGTACTTCTTATGCGACCAATAGCTCTAAATATGAGTTTAATGGGGGTGTTAAAGTTATTATTACTCCTGAATAATAACGCTATTTACTACAGCTTTGACATGCACCATGCGCTTCAACAATTTGATGGCTAATGGTAAAGCCGGTAGCATCTGCCATCGAGCGTAAAGCTAAGTCTAAATTAGACGATTGAATTTCTTCAACATGTCCGCAACGGTCACAAATAAGTAATTGCACGGGATGATTACATTCACTGAAATGATGGCACATCACAAAAGCATTTATAGACTCAATCTTATGAACAAAGCCCTGCTTACCAAGGAAATCTAAAGCACGATAGATGGTTGCTGGTTTTGCTGCTGGGTCAATTAGCTTTAATTCGTCAAGCAAATCATAAGCACCAATAGCACCGCTATGTCCGGTTAATAGTTTAAATACTTGTTCGCGAGCCAAAGTAAATCGTGCACCACGCTTCTTGCAAGACTCTTTTGCTTGTATTAATAATTCTTCTGCATTCATTATGAGTTAGGTACTTGCATGATTGGGTTACTTTTTAGCAGTTTAACACAGAGATTTTGATGATGTAATATGCTTGAAAGGTTAATTACTTAACCTTTTAAATTAAAAGCGTGTTGTTGGCACTCTCAACGTTTACGAAAATGTAATGTAATATTTGATAGTTGGATAACAGCTAAGTACCAAGATAAAATTCACTTTACTGGTTTAGCAATTTTATCTTGCCCTCTTCGATACCTACGTGTCATCTTTAATCAATAAGAATAAATTTTTTACTATGGACTGAACATGCCTGAATTTGAATATTTAGATTTAACGCTCCAAAATAATGTCTTACATTTACAACTTGCACGCCCGAATAAGGCGAACGCGATGAATAAAAAAATGTGGTTTGAAATTGGTGACGCTTATCGTTGGATAAATAACCAAAACGATATTCATGTCGTGGTATTGAGTGGCAAGGGGAAACAATTTTCATCGGGCGCCGATATCAACTTTTTATTAGACGTTATGGCGTCAACACAAGATTGCCAAAATGATAAAACAGCGCACTTGAGGGCTGAAATCATTAATATGCAACAAGCATTTTCAGCGATTGTTGATTGTTCTGTTCCAACAATCGCAGCGGTCCATGGTGTATGTATCGGGGGGGCGGTTGATTTAATTTCGGCATGCGATATTCGTTTAGCGTCGATGCGGTCTTACTTTAGCATTTTGGAAACGCAATTAGGTATACCTGCAGATATGGGAACATTGCAACGCTTGCATTTTAATTTACCCGATGGCCGATTACGAGAATTAGCATACACTTCGGCTATTTTCTCAGGACGTCAGGCAAAAAAATGGGGCATGATTAATGATACCTATTTAACACGTAAGCGTTTAATGAAAGCTGCTTTCAGTTTAGCCAACCGCATTGCTTTATTACCTAATTATGCCGTAAAAGCGACAAAACGCAGTTTAAATGTAAATACCGATACTATTGTGGCTAATGGCTTAAGTGCAGTTGCCGACTTAAACGCAGAATTACTGCAGTCTCCACAAGCAATGTTGACAATGGAAGAGCTCAAACGAAAACTGAAAAAGTGATATAAAATTAAGTCATTTCAGTGAAATTATTTAAACGTTCTCCTCAATAAATATTTGTTGGCTTTAGCGCTATAGAGTTAATCTTTATATGTTACTAAAGAGTGTGCGTCGGGCACCTGCACTTGCTCAGGAAAGCCCAAGAAGAGACTTTGGGAAAATAATCATTAATTAAGCAGTATTGTCAGTAACGTTTGTCATCAAAGATTCATAAACTAACTCACTAAAAGCTATACCTTTTTCATTATTTAAGTCATAATTCATTGACATATAACAAGGAATGTTAATGATGAATGTCAATGAATTTGATCGAATGAATACCCTCTCTGAAAAAATCCTCAGCTCAACCGCATCTGTCCATGAAATAGCAGAATTTACTGTATTACTTAACCTATGGAAAAGCTCTGAAAAATTCAATTTAGTTATTGATTTACCCCAATAAAGAATAGACGTTTCAATTGTAAATATATTGATCTTTAGGTATAAATGTCTCGCCTATTTAGGATGAATTATAACAAATGGATGTTTTTGAATGAATTATACTGCTTCTCTTTTTGTGAGCTTAATATCACTGGCTCTTTTAGCTTCTTGTGGTGGAGGCAGTGGTGAACGTTCAGAAAAAATAACGACACCGCAGCCTACTGTTCCAACACCACCTGTTGTCGATGCGATTTTTACAGAAGATAATGCCGGTGATATTGCCATCTGGAGTACGGTGTTAACCGAAGCGAGTATTAATGCCGCAGACATCATCGAACAGGAAATTATTTGGTTTCATCATGCACCTGAAAACATCTTAATTAGAGACTGTAATAGCACAGGTACCGTTGAAAAAATTATTGACGATACAGAAAATAGCTACCAATTAGTTTTTACAAACTGTAGTTACCAAACCGATATTATTGATAGAAAAAATTCAACCACAACAGTGACTGCCTTAGTGAATATTACCCAGCAGGATATTCAACTTGATGACAGCAAGAATCCTTACTCGGATAGTTTCCTTATTAAGGACCTAAGTGCAAAGTTTTCCTCTACGGGCTTTATTATCTCTACGATAGAAGAGCCTTCACTTTCATTAGAGTTAATGTTTGAGTTTTTGCTAACAAGCAACCAAACGTGGAGCGCAAGTACTGAAGATTTAGACGGAGATCTCGTTTTAAATTATCAAAGTAAAAACAGAAAACTTGATATAAAAGCAATCGACTTTAAAGTTAAAACTGATGATTTAATGGTTGTTACTGACTCTCTAAAGCAAACGACAATTAATCAACATATTAACGCGCCAGGTAGTAATAAATATCCGCATTACCAAGTCGATATTACCAGTACAATAACGAGTGAACTATTTGCCTTTGAGACCACTTTAACCTCTACCGTTACCTCGCCATATTCAGGTAAAGGTTACGCATCACAATCACCTGCTGGAACCTTTAGACTGACCAACGCTCAAAATGAAGAAATATTGCTAACATTTATCACAAATAAATATATGCAATTGCACCTTAACCAAGAACTTATAGGTGAAGCAGAAACAGTAGCATGGACTTCATCCGCCTTATTTAATTTACATGATAATGCCCAAGCACTAGCTTTTATCCAAGAGTTAACACCGTTTAAAGCTATTTCAATTACTAAAGAGACGATTGAAAATGATCCCGTTGAAAAGGTAATCATAAAATTTAATAAAAAAGTATCTATTAATAGTAGTTATTCAAATACTCCGATACAAGTTTCAACTCTTTCGGTCTCTAATTCTTTTTACCGACCTATTATTTTAGCGACTGAAAACAACATTACCCTTTCTTTCGATACCAATGAATCTAAAGGTTTTTATAATATTTATTACGACGGAAACTATAAACTGAAAACCAGTGAAAAATATGTTGAACAAAGTTCAGGCGGACACTCAGTTAAACAAATCGTTGGCATTGTCGGTGAGGCAGTTACATTAGATCATACCGTAGAGCAGGTTCGATACTCATCTGTGTTCAACCATCTTATTGCAATAAATGATTTTAATACCGTAATAAAAGTCTTTGATCTTGAAACAGGTCACTTAATTAAGGCTTCTAATGAAACCAATATTATTTTTGACCATATTTGTTTCTCGGCTGATCAAGAACGTATATTTTTAACGGGTCTAAACTATGACGATTACAGTTACCAAATATTTTCATATGACCACCAAACGCTAAGGCTTATTGAGTCGTATCAGCAAACGGGCTCTGCTCATAGCCTTAAAAAGTGCGCGGCTAATCAACTTATATTTGTAAATGATGATTCACTTGAGCAATTTAACTTGTCAACGACAGACTTTTCGCTTACCAATACCGCTTTAGCTAACGTCAATAACATTGTTCAATTTCCATTAAACGACAATAAATTATTATATGTGTCGGATACAGATAGCCGTGGTTATGAATTGTTCTCATTAACATTAGATCCTTTGGCGATTGAAGCTGTTGCGACTCCACTGGCGGATAGTCGCGATACTTACAATTACTCTGGTAACCAAGAACGGGCTATTTTCATTGATGGCGTCAATGAAACACTGCTTGCTAGAAACACTGTTATTAAGATAAGTGACACTTCTGAAGTACTGCATACCTTTACGGGCGAAGAAACTTATTTTCCTAAGAAAAATGAACATATCCGATATCATAATCAAGCGCATAATATTATAGTTACTAATCTTGCGGTTTATGACGCCTCAACTTTTGTTGAGCTTATAGCACTCCCGTCGATTCCTGCGGCAAGCTATTGGTTTGTTGATAATGATGATAGATTATCTGTAGTCCTTCAATCAATGGATAGTATTTACCGAGTAAAGCTCTACTAATTTTACCGAGCGCTCAATTATAAAAAGGCATCAGCACAAAATATATAATTATTATACTGATGTTTAATTGAAGCGATTGTCTTATTTACGCCCCGCGTTGAGTCAATAAATACTCGTCTTAAGATAAAGCAATAACGATTTTATGTTAGTAAAAAAATGCTAGAAAGCCCTTAAACACTAATTATTGATGAGAAATTACCGTGAATAAATTATTTATAATAGGCATGTTATTTGCCTTAAATGCATGCACATCAGAATCAAAAAATTCACTAGGTATAGCATCCAATCCTAATCCTAAACCTTATGTGTTGTTAATTTCACTGGATGGTTTTAGGTGGGATTATGTTGATAAATATCAGCCTACATTCTTGTCTCAATTTGCTAAAGAGTCTGCTCATTTAACATCATTACGTCCTACTTTCCCGACAAAAACCTTTCCTAACCATTTGAGTATTGTTACGGGGTCATACCCTGAGAATCATGGCATAGTGTCTAACCGTTTCTATGCTCGCGATTTAAATAAAACCTACAGCATAAGAGACTCGGAAGCGGTGACCAATCCCGACTTTTATTTACGTAAACCCTTGTGGATTATTGCGGAAGAACAAAATATGCGTACCGCTAACTATTTTTGGCCAAGCTCCGAAGCCGCTATTGCGGGTATTTATCCGTCTCATTTTAAAAAATATGATCACAACGCCTCACATCAAGAACGCATAGATGGTGTATTAAATTGGTATCAGCTTCCTTCAAGCGAACGGCCGCAATTAATAACCACTTATTTTCATGATATAGACAGTGCAGGGCATGGTTTTGGTCAAGATTCACCTGAGCTTATTGCCGCTATTAACCGTGTAGATAGCACCATTCGTGAAATGGTTGAAAAAGTACGAACGTTAGATTTTGAAGTAAATATTATTATTGTCTCTGATCATGGTATGGCTGATTATCCTGCTAAGAATTATGAATATTTACCTAATTGGTTAAATGATGAATATAAAGTTTTGGCAACCAACCCTATTACACTTATATACGATGAGGGTAAGTCTACCCGCACATTAGCTCAAACTGTTGCACAATTAAATCAACAAGCTAAACATTATAAATGTTATCAATACCAAGATATTCCAGCAAAATTTAACGCCTCAAAATCCAGTCGTATCGGTGATATAGCTTGTTTAACCGATAACGATTGGTCGATAGGTTTTACCGGAAAAACCAGTAAAGGAAATCATGGTTGGAGTCAGTTTGACACTACAGACATGGACGGAATATTCTATGCACAAGGGCCCGCATTTAAAAAAGCATATCAGTTAGATACAGCTGAAAACATAAATATTATGCCATTAATTGCAGACATTTTAGGCCTAGAAATCACCACACCAATTGATGGTAAATTAGCGATTATGAAACCGTTACTTAAATAAATATTATGCCAATAAGAATAGCAGACATTTTAGGCCTAGAAATCACCACACCAATTGATGGTAAATTAGCGATTATGAAACCGTTACTTAAATAAATATTATGCCCATAAGAGTTGCATACTAAAAGTAATACACCGGTGATTTATTCGCTGGAGTATTGCTTTACTTATCCTTAAGGTTTTATAAATAGCTCGTTATGGTTAGGTAAACATAACGACTTGTCATTGAGTCAAGAAAGAGAGTTCACTTGAAACTAGTAATATACAGTTTAACGCTGCTATTAATATTGACCAGCCAGCTATCAATGGCTTTTGCCACTACGCCTTTTCAAATACCAAGAAGTAAAGTCGTTGAAATTAAAGATCCCGACAGTCAACGTGTTTACCCATTATTTATAAAGTTACCTAAATCTTATGCTAAAAATGATGATAAAACTTATCCCGTTATTTACTTAACCGATGCTTGGTATACTTTTCAGATTGTTTCTGGGGCAACCCGTTATCCAATGAATGCACAAAAAATGAAAGAAGCTATTATCGTTGGCATTTCATATGCTAAAGGGTCGAAGCGAGATGCTAGCAGAGTGCGAGACTATACCCCAAAAATCAATAAATCCTGGCAACAAACAACAGGTGGTGCTCAACAGCATATGGCGTTTATCGAAGCTAGTGTTATCAATTATATCGATAAAAATTATCGAACGGATCGACAAGATAGAACCTTTGTCGGTAACTCGCTTGGCGGATTATTTGGTACATATATATTATTAACTAAACCGACATTATTTAATCATTACATACTCGGTAGTCCTTCTTATTGGTTTGATAATAAGGTTATTTTTACATTAGAAGAGGCGCATCGAAAGCGGCAGTTAACCATTAATGCTAATATTTTTATTGCTATTGGCGAGCGTGAATCAAAAGCATTAGACAGCAGCCATGACATGGTCAAAGATGCTGAAAATTTTTATGAAAAAATACTTAATTGGCAACAAACTCATGTAAAAGCAAAAATTGTTATTATCCCAGAAGCCAATCATCAAACCGCTTTTCCTACGACGGTCATTCAAGGACTACATTGGATTTACAAAATATAACCTCATGCTAGTTTTGTATTTTTAGCCTAAAAAAAAGTCAAAAATAGTGTATATAATGGTAAATAATATACATTAAGTAAAATATTCTAATTAACGTTAAAAAAATAATTGCCAATTAATCGATATTGAGTTAAAAATGCGATTATCAGTGTATTTATATTTTAGTAGAGTTTATAAAATGGCTAATTTAGCAATATCAGCAGAAAGTTTTAAGGTAAATAGAAATTTTTACGATGATAGAAATTATCCGCGCGGCATAAAGCGTTCCGGTGACTTTAACTTGGCCGAGGCCGAGGCATTAGAAAAATATGGCGTTGCATTAATGGCACTTTCTTTAGGAAGCCGTCTGCCTGTTACCGAAGAAGAGCAACATTTTGTTGAAGTTTGTCGTGGTAATGCTGCTGTAAGCAATACCATCGAGAAGGCTTGGTTAAAATATCAAAACATAATTTTAACACCCAAGCAATTCCACACCTTATTTGGTCGAACTAAAGTTGAAACAGACGACGAACTTGAGTCAGATCCTGACGACCTAGATTAACCTTTTCTTGTTAATCTATTAGGCTATTTATGCAAGATACTTGCTATAACTTAGCCCCGATTTAGGTTCAAATTGACTAGGCGTTAATTCGCCAAATTATTAAGTGATGTTATTTAAAATTCACCCATCTTTATACCATAAAAATAGCTGAAAGCTATCGAGGCTTTCGGTGCTGTCACTTGGCATTATTTCTTTTGTTTAACATCGCTAAAGCCTTTATAATCAGCGAAATTTTCTGTTGTTGTTTCCAACAGCTACATTCGCTTTAAACTTAAAGGTTTTTTATAACTTTATGATTTCACATAAACTTTCTATTGCACCCATGCTCGATTGGACTGACTCCCCTATTTTTGCTGCCCTGTAAGGTTCGTAGGAGTACTAAAGGGGTACCTTTAAGTTTATATATTCCATTATAGCCCTTTTGGGATATTTCTTTTCCAATTTAACTTCGTGCTATCACACTATTTTAACTTCAGCTTTGTGCCTTGAGTTCAGGTGGTGAATGCAACGCTATCCTATAATTTGAATTTTTGAACGTTGCTAAACTTGTTTGTTGGAGGTTATTTTAAAATATTATCGACTCGCAAGGATGCTTTTGATTTGTTGATTTCATTACTTCTCAATGCATTATTATTTATATTATGGCCAATAAGTCTTTTACACCTAATTAGTAATTTTCCATAAATAAAATATAAAATATACTTTATTTGGACTGCTAGTCGTTCATTTTATTAAATTCAAAGTTTGTAACGCTATTAATTTATTAATACTATAGGCTAATACTTTGATCTATCTGGTTTAATTGTTTTTTTACTTGTATGATATTGATGTTTAATTAAACGTTGGATTATGGAGCAGAAATAAGTATGGTTATAAATAAAGTGGATATAGTAAAGTTCAGAGGATTTAAAAATGTATCCTTTGATTTAGGTAGCCATATTACTTTAATTGCAGGTAGAAATGGCACTCAAAAAAGTACCTTACTTGGTCTTCTGACCCAGCCATTTACCATAACTAATGCTTTAAACCCTATGAAGGGAGAAAAGCCTCTTTGTGGTGGGTCATTCAAGTCGGCATTTTCTGAAAAATTTAAATTATCTAAAACTTTTGATAAAGCAGGTGATCATGAGTGGACATTAGATGTTAAAAAAGTTAATTCACCTTTTACGCTTGTAAGTATGAAACGTGATCAAAAGACTGGAGCGATACGCTTTTGGCAGAAGGGGAGTCGAGGACAAGGGACAGGATATTTACAAAGACCAGTAATCTATCTCAGTCTAAAACGTTTGGTTCCTATAGGAGAAGATAAATCTCTTAAGACTAATGACGCTGTTACTCTAACTGATAAGGAAAAAGTTATTTTTAGAGAAGCTTATAATAAAATATTGATTAGTCGAGATGAAATTAAAGATTTAAATTATTTAAAAAGTTCTCATAAAGATACTATGGGTATTACTTCCAAAAATTATGATTGGCAGTCTAATTCGGCAGGACAAGATAATATAGGTAAAATATTATTGGCTATATTATCTTTTAAGCGATTAAAAGAAAAATTTGGTAGAGAATATCACGGCGGTATTTTAGCAATTGATGAGATTGACGCATCTTTATATCCAGCCTCCCAAGTTAAGCTGATTGAACAAATGATGAAGTATTGTTCTAAATTTAATATTCAATTAATTGCTACAACTCATTCCTTACCTTTAATTAAAAAAGTATTTGATTTCTCCTTACTAGATAAACAAGTTGGACAGTGTAAAGTAGCATTTTTGGAGAAATTGGATCATTCTGTAATTGTTAATGACAATATTGATTATGATGGGATTGTTGCTAAATTAAATTTAGATCTCGGTAATCCAAAATCTTTGAGTAAAATAACTATTTTCACTGAAGATGCTGAGGGGCGGGAGTTCGCAAAAGCGATAATTAAATCTACATATCCACAGATTGAATTTATAAGGAAGTGTACATTTAGTTGCGACTTACTTATTGAATTGAATCGAACTAATGTACCTGGTTTTGTTTTTCCAACTTCAATAGTCATTCTTGACGGTGATGTTAAACGGAAAAAGTTAAAAGAAAATTTTGTTCTACTTCCAGGAACTAATTCTCCAGAAAGAGAACTAGCTCAGTTTCTTTATGATTTAAGTGATATGGATCCTTTCTGGACTTCTAAAAATCAACACTATGACAAAGATTGTTGTTTTCTTGATTTTTCTCTCGATGAGATTTTAGGTGATAGAAATAAGGCAAAGTTATGGTATAACTCACAAAAAGAAATGAAAGTTTGGGGAAACGAAGCAAGAGCCTTATATAATCGTTGGATGAAAGATAATAAAGAAGTTGTAGTTAAATTTTTAGATGACTTTGAAGCTATATACTTTTCTACTTTGAGGGAAAGAAAATTAATACAATAGTTGTGGCCATAGCGTAAAAATTATCTGTATAATCTAGGTATATTTACTTAGAGCAATTTTTTATGCCCCAAACACCTACTCCATTACGATATCCTGGCGGGAAGTCTTCCGTTTGGCCTATGGTTTCAAAACTTATTTCTGAAAACAACTTGGAAAACAGGGAATATGCTGAGCCTTTTGCAGGTGGTTGTGGATTAGCTTTAAACCTATTATTTAGAAACAAAGTGTCGAAGCTTCACTTAAATGATTTCGACCCTTCAATTTGGAGTTTTTGGTATTCAGTCTTAAATTTAACAAATGAGTTGATTGATATGATTCAGCAAACTCCTGTAACAATTGAAGAATGGCATAAACAAAGAGAAATCCATAAAACTACATCAAGAGATAATCCACTTATTTTGGGTTTTTCTACTTTTTTTCTAAATAGAACTAATCGGTCTGGTATTATTTTAAAAGCTGGAGTGATTGGGGGGAAGTCACAAGCAGGAGAATATAAGTTAGATTGCAGATTCAATAAAAAAGGGTTGATAGAGAAGATAGTTAAAATAGCTGAACGTAAACACGATATACAACTTTATAATTTAGATGCATTAGAGTTTTTCTCAGTTACAGATAAGCTTCTATCCAAAAAAGGACTTTATTGTATCGACCCTCCGTATTACATGAAAGGACAAACTCTATACACTAATTTTTACGAGCATGATGATCATGTTCAATTGGCAAAAGTTATTGAAAGTTTGAGGACACCATGGATTCTAACCTATGATAATGCTTCTGAAATAAAAGCTTTGTATACAAAATTTGATAAGTTTTTGTTTAATTTAAATTATAGTGCGGCACGTAAGCGTAAAGGTACAGAACTCTTTGTAAAATCAAAAAATTTATCAGTTGATATAATGATGAAAGATTATTTTAAAAAAATAAGTAATGATAATATTTAATATTATAGTGAATTTACATTCTTTGCCCTGACCAAACTACGCGTCCTATTAATTCGATATCCGTACCATTTAAATGTTCTTTGTTTATTTCCCAAGGCTCATACATATTATTATCTGATTTCACTTTGATAATACCGCCCGGTAATAACTGTAATCTTTTCACTAACAAATTGTGATCATGTCGCATCACATAAATACCATCACTTAGCCCATTAAAATTACGGTTAACCATAATCATGGCTCCGTTCTTTAGTGTTGGGTACATGCTGTCACCATCAACCAACATCAAAAAGACTTCTTTTGGATTTACACCTATTTCTTTATCTAACCATTCAGGTTCGAAACTAATCAAGTGAGTTTGCTCTTCTGCTTCTACTAATGCTCCATCACCAGCTGATGCTCTAACTTCGTAAAAGGGTAAATTTACATGACCAACAGCAAGCAATTTATTAGGTTCCGATTCAGAACTTTTGTTTATAACGGGAGTTTCATTATTATTAGGATCGAAGAACCATTTAGCTAGATATACAAATTTTTCATTACTTAATATTTGTTCTATTGCAGACAGTCCATTAGATATTCCACTCTCTATTTTCTTCAACGTACTCAAGGGTATAGATAGCTTTAAAGCAAAATCTTTTTGTGTAAGTCCTAGCGAGGATCTTAATAATTTTATCTTTTTACCATAATTCATTTGACAAAGGTTCCTGTTAGGTACTAATATCTGCCTAAGAGTTCGTTTTAGGAACTTTGTGGCAACTGTAATCGCTTTGACTTGTTATAACCGCAAATAATTACATAGGTGTTGTATGAATACAAATTTTGCATTGCTCGCTAGGTTCCAAACACCAGTGATTGAACTGAAAAATGTCTGTGAAGAATTCTTCGGTATCAAACCAAAAACAGCAGAGCAAAAAGCTAAAGGATGCGACTTTCCAATTCCTACATTTAAATTGCGAGATTCAGAACGTAGCCCGACATTAATAAAAATTGAAGACTTAGCGACTTATATCGACAAACGCTATGCAGAAGCAGAAAACGAATGGAAACAAGTTCACAACCTTTAACGCTATTACTACTAAGTATCGCGTATCGGTAAGAAAAACACGAATAAAAATTAATACGACAATTTAACTAAATTGGGATCATTAACAATGAAAGACATTTATTTTCAAAATGAAGCATGGGGCGATGTGGCAATACAGCATCAAGGCCAAGTGCATCATTTTACGAATTTAATGTCATTGATTGCCTTTTTACAACCTATCTATGGTGTTGACTTCAACTTGATTGAAGTGACCGAAGACAACTTTCAAGATTTATACGACTCAGGAGTATTCAATGACCAATAACATACCCTGCAAAGTCGATGCGTTGTCACTGACATGGTCACCTAAAGAGCTTTTACGCATAAAAGACCTTGCCAAAATTGGTGCTTGTATCAAAGGCGAGATTATCACTAATTCAAAAAACGCAGCATTAACTAGACACTTACAAACCTTAAAAACAAAGAAAGATAGTGATTTACTTAATGTTGCGGCTTTTGATGCCAATGGCTACAAGGATGTATTGAACCGATATCAAACAGCCTGTACTGAAATTACCCGTGAATATAACAACAGACGCCATAAAGACATTTCTCTTAAAACGTCTTATCTGTCTTCCAATGAAGTCGCTGCACGTTATGAACTGCGTGAAATGCTTGATGGTGAATTAGAAGTCGATACTGCCGTTAAATATGATGATCGGATAAATAACCTTTTAGAAAATATCGGGGTCGATTTACTTGATGTACTTTGTTGCGGTGAAGCTGAAAGATTTGTCTGTCGTTTAAATCATGTATTCACAGCAGAATCTTACATGTGGACAGTACAAGCCAATTCAACAGGTCGCTTTAACTATCAATATTCAGCCAACCTTTACGCAGACGGAGAGCATGCAGGAATTATTGCTTGGGGTGGAAAGAACCTTGGTTGTTATGTCTCTTTTATGGGGCTCGGTTGTGACGCGTTAGATATGGCACGTGTGTATGAAGAAATTAAAAACATACCGTCTATCAAAATAACCCGTATCGATTTAGCTCATGATGATTTCGCAGGGAAGCGCTCGATTAATGTTGCACGTAAGTATGCAAAGCAGGGGGGCTTCTGCTCTGGTGGTCGTCCTGCTTCTTACATGTATATCGAGTCAGGTCACTTAAACAAAAAAATTCAAAGTGAATTAAAGAAGCAATACAAATTCATTCCTGACAAGGGACGTTCTTTGTACGTTGGCTCTCGTCAATCAGGCAAGTTATTACGTGTTTATGAGAAGGGCATTCAGATGGGCGACCCTAATGATAAATGGGTACGTTGGGAATTAGAGCTTCATTCTAGCCAACGTATTATACCGCTCGATGCCATGATAAAACCCAGTGAATATTTAGCTGGTGCTTATCCTGCACTAGCGTTCTTAAATGAAGAGCAAAACGTTATCAAGACCACGATTAAAAAAGCCCGTATGACCATTGAACGCATTATTGAAAACCAAGTTATCAGTACCCGTAAAGCTATCAACATGATGCGCGTGCTTTGCGATATGTCTGATAACCAAATTATCGACAAATTCTTATCAGGCGTTGTTGAGCCCTATAGCAAAGCTTGGCTGCCCCAAAGGTTATCGATATCGATAACAGAGCAACAGTTTTTAGACCAAATTCAATTACAAAATAAAGCAGAAAACCACATTTTAACAACCTAAACGATAACAGGAATAACTATGTCTACTTTAAAAAATATTACACTTTTAAGCGTTAAGTTTGGCTCAGGTACTAGCAACAAATCAGGCCAACCAAAACCCTACAAATTCGCTAACGTCACTTACTTAAAAGCGGCTAAAGATTTCATCAATGACCAACACAATATTCAAATGGCAGGTTTTGAAGTGCAAGAAGTCAACATGGCTTTTGATATTGGCCTGTTCAATGAGTTCAAAGCTAACTGCCCGTTTCTGCAACCTATTAACTTGATGTTAGATGCCGACCCAGAAAACCCAGCACGTAATATTGTTTCTGGTTTTGAATCGGTAGGTAAATAACCCATGGCTAAATCAACCGTTCCTTTTTTCGACTCAGGCATAAACATAACCTCGCAAGTGATTAGCGATACACCGTTTAACTGTGTGTGTGGATGGAAAGGCAAAACGGCTGATTTAGCACTATCGCATGACATGAGTTGTTGCCCTCGGTGTTCCAACTTAGATGTCCGTATCGATTTAACTTATTTGAATGGATTGAATTAATTATGGCTCCTTATCCTTTCTGGCTTACTGCTATGCCTATTGAATATCAGTATTCATTACTGGCACTCATGTTTCTTATGGTCGCTGTTTTTGTGGTTGTTATAAGAGCGGATGATAAATAATCATGACTGAACCTCAATTTGAATATTTCATTCAATTTCTTATCGTACTTGTTGTCGTATTCGTTTTTTTTATCGGGTACTCAACGGGGAGTCGTGACAGTGATTGAATTAACATTTTCAACTATATCTGGTTATCTTTGCATTGCTTGGTTATCTGGATATGGCATTGGAAAAGCTCACTCTCTTTTTAGAGTGTTTATAAAACGTTCCTCAGGAACATATTAAAAAGGTACATCCTATGAATAAGAATCAAGTTCAGTTATTTAAAGAAAAAGCACAATCTAAAGGCCTAGCTATAAAGTCAGCTGTTGTTACCGCTTGTTTTATGGCTTGTGCAAATGCAAACGCCGCTTTAGTTCAGGCTGATGCTGATGCTGTAGTTACCGAAGTTCTAGCTGATTTGGCCATTGCTGTTGCTGCTGGTTTTGCGATTTTTGGTACTGCTACTGCCGCTAAAGCTGGTTTCGGTATGCTATCTCGTTTTATCGGTAAAGGTGCTCGTGGTTAGTTTTAACTAGCTTTTTTTTAGCTAGGGGGGTGCAGGCCACTTGTGGTCTGCCCCTCCTAGATAAAAATAACTATGGGGCATTATCATGTATAAGTTTTTCATTTTTATTTTAGTATCTACAATTTCTTTCACAACACTAGCAAATCCAACTATTCGCGCAATCTCAACACCAAAGTATTTTCCACCAACACCTTATTCGAAAATCGGCATTAATGCTTATAACGCTAGTACTGTTAGAGGCGCTGTTTCTGTTGCTGGGCGTTTTGCCGTTGCTACTTTAAATCCCAGTTCGCCACTAGCCCTAGCAAAACAATTAGCTAGGGCAAATCCATACGCTATTGCCGCTATGGCCGCATCAATTTACTTTCAAGATGAAATCGGCCAATGGTTAGAGCCACCTACTGAAACAGGCGAAAGACCTCAAGCACCACCTAAGTCTGAACCTATTTTTGGTGGCAACTGTACTTCTTATCAAACTGGCCTTTCTCCCGGTGCAATGTCTATGCAAGAATGTAAAAGTAACTTATCAGCAGAAGATAGTAGACCACGCTATGCAGAAGATACCATTGAATTAAAGTGGCCATCTTCGGTTGAATATGAAATTAAGGTTCAAATTTGTTCTGCGCGAGTAGTTAATGGTGTTAATGACCCTTGCGCAACTTATACTGTCGGCTCTCTTGGCACTTTTGTTCAAAAAACAACTGTTATTGGTTATAGTACCGAATGCCCTCATGAAGAACATCCCGCCTTTATAATTCCTGTTGATCCAGATGGTGACGGTGAAATAGATTATTGTTTAAACCCTGCTCATCAAGATGGTTATCAGGCTAAACCTGTTGGTTTTGAAGATATAGCTCAACCCTATGCTGATGACTTGATGGAATACCACAATACATCTATAGATTTATTGCAAAATTGGAACCCTGACCCTGCTAGTTCTGTCGACTCACAATGGCAACCTTACGTAATCGGTTCAAGTGATATTGTAGAACCTGAATTTATCAGTTCTTATAATCAGCCCAGTGGCGTTTCAAATACAGCCAACGATTACATGATATATGTTTCAAGTGGTGACTTTCAAACTTCGAACCCCTCAGGCGCTAATTATGTACCCCCTGAAATGGTTCAACCAATCCAAACAGCTATTACATCAGTTTTTAATAACAGCCCATTTATTGACCCCACGACAGGGACAATATCTAGCCCTGTAACCTCAACAGATGGTGCCGCTACTCCTGCACCTGTTCCAACTGGGAGTGCAACAAATCCTATTAATGTCACTGGAGATATAAACGTAAATGTTACTATTCCAGAAGATGACACTATTTCACAAGCTGAGTATGAAGAATCAAATGCAAAGGATTATCAAGATTTTGACCTTACCGCTCAACTTGAGAAATCAAAAATAGACGAATCAATTTCAGGTCTTGAAACAGCTGATTCAAATTTTATAGATTCTTTAACACCAGATATTACAAATTTTGCTGTACCTGATTTTCCAACATTGGCAACTATTTGGCCTAGTTTTACAACAGGTGTTTGTACTGGTTTTTCACTAAACACATCGATAGCTGGTAATCAAAAATCAATAATGTTTGATGCACATTGCCCACCATATAACACTTATATTCATCCTTTGCTTGTTTGGATACTTTACATGATGACAGGTTTATATGTGTTTCATTTGGCTTCACAAACTCTAGGGAGAAAATAACATGGGTGTTATAGCTGCCTTTTTAGGTACTATTTTTTCAGGTATTACGGGGCTTATATCTGTTTTTCTTGCGCGTAAAGCCGCTTTTTCAATAGCCTATATTGCTATTTACATTGCTATTGCCGCTGTATTTATTGCCGCTATTAATACGGGGCTTTCTGCAATTTCAACATCAGTACCAACCAACAGTTTTATATTGTCGGGCTTATCATTACTTCCATCAAATACGGTTCAATGTATCGGTATTATTAGTGCAGCCCATGTTGCAGCCTTTGCTTTTAGGTTTAAAGACGTTTTACTTGGTTTTAAGGTTAAAGCGTAATGGCTACTTTTATCGAGGGGCGTCGCGGCTCTGGCAAATCAAAGTGGGCTGTCGCTAAAATACAACTCTACTTAAATGAAGGTCGAAAGGTTGTCACTAACCTTGATTTGTTTTTAGAGAACATGTGCCCTGATAATAACGCTGTAAATTATATTAGATTGCCTGATTACCCAAGGTCCATAGATTTGCATGCTATCGGCTCAGCTTATGACACATTAGATGAAAACGACCCTGATACATACGATGAAAATAAAAACGGTGTGGTTATAATTGATGAGCTTTTAACGTCATTTAACTCAAGAAACTGGAATGACCCAGACCGCTTAAATGTCATTAATTGGATAGTTTTATCGAGAAAAAAAGGCTGGGACTTATATTTTATCGGTCAAGATTTCGGCTCAATAGATAAACAAATTCAAGATACCGTTATCGAAGAGATTATTTCTTGTCGTTCAAACGAAAAACTCTACCCTGGTGTATTTTGGAATTTCATTATAAAGCCAATTTACATGCGCTTCGCAGGTAAAAAACATTTTGCTTATCGCTATGATGGGAAAACAAAGGGCAAAGATACCTTTAATTATCGTGAATCTTTTAAGCGTGAAGATTTACATAGTTGTTATAAAACAGGCCAGATTTTTAAAAAAAAGGTGCGTTTAATTCATAACGAAGGGGCTAAGAAACCCATTGAATTTGATGATAGAGCCTTGTTTTCTGTCATAGGAAAACACTATTTCACAACATCAAAAAGCTATCCAATGGCTATTTACAAGCCAAAGGATAATTTAGCCACTAAGCTAAAAACAAAATTGACCTCGAGCATTAAAAAACCAATGCTGATTAATGTAATGCTTATGGCTTTATCTGTTGTTTTTGCTTATTTGTACTTCACTAAGCCGCAGAACGTAACAAATACCATCGTAAAAATTGAGCCGGTACAGCCAATTGTTAATAAAGAAGTTAAAAGCCTTACTGACATCAAAGTGAAATTAAGTGATAGCGATATCGGTATTATTTATATTAATTGTTTTCAATATTCAAGTGATGGCCGTTTCGATTATTGCTTTAAAAATAGGGAAGGCGACATAGTTAAGCCTGAGCATATTGGTTATAAAATCTTATCCAATGGTGAATGTCATGTGAAGCTTGTTAGGAATGAAATTGAATTGGACGTTTATTGTGATCCAGTTATTAGGCGAGAAAAGCCGATTAATACTAACGATGAAAGCTTAGTTACATCACTTTGATTTTATACAGCGTAGCGGAAACTTCTTTGTTCCAACAAAGAGTGATTAGCTTGCGATGTTAATAGAGTCAATTGATGTCTAACATCAAATACACTCAAGGCCGCACAGTATAAATTGATTTGCGAACGCATTTAATGCCGTGCAAAGTCATTTTTAAAATCAACCATTGCCGTCCTGCAAAACCCTTCTTAAAATATCCTGTAATGTATTGCGGGGTATAACGCCTACCATTTTACTCGCTTCTAGCCACAACTTGTTATTTTCAGTTTTTAACATACAGCTAACACAACAAATAACAGGGAATGTTACTTATGACGACTAGAGAAATTGAACGGATGAATATCCTCTCTGAGAAAACACTGTCCCTAACTGCGACTCCAGAAGAACTCGCTGAATTTTATCAACTGCTTAATATTATGAAAAAGTCAGACACGCATAATATCGTTCTCGGGTTGCCACGTAGATATAATCTATTAACGTGATCCATAATGTTTCATTAGTTAGCCTTACAGTTTATTCTCAGTAGCAATTTAATTATTATTGGCTAAGGTCTTTTTGGTGCGCTTAGGAGACCTTAGCCTCAAAATTTTTGCCCTATATTTTCTAATGAATTTTTTCATGGCGTATTACTGAGAAGTCTTAGTAATAATCATAAAACAACCTTATGTTATTCTAATTTATTGATATTTAAGATAATAATATTGATTTTGATGTTAGATATTACTGAGAAGTCTCAGTAATATCCACTTTCTAACAAAAATACAAAATTTGTATTTCCTAAAGCTCTGAAATTATGGGATATTAATTTCAATTAAATAATATTTATGGGACGGACATTACTGAGAAGTCTCCATAATAAGCGTTAGGTTTCAAATCATACACCGGAGTAGTATTTTAATTATGGACACAGTAAAAGCAGATAATATTGCAGTTGACATAGCTGACGAAAACAAAAAAAAGAATGAAACCTTAACAACGGAATTACACTTTGAGTTACTAAAGCAGTATGCATGGCTTTCGTCGGCAGTAATTGGAGTAATAATTTTCCTTATACAACTAAAAATAGTTGCCGTAGGGGAAGCTGTATATGTTTCAATGGCTTCATTAGGGCTTTTAATATTTTTTGCTGTTATTGGGCAAGATCATATTGTGGACTCCTTACTTAAAGGTAAGGATGTTTATCAAATATCTAAAATGTTGAAGTTCATCCGTGGCACTTCTATGGGTTGTTTAGGGTTTGGTGCAGGTTATTTTTCTATTACGCTTTTTTAAACCTAACAAGGCAATCAAGCAGGAAAATTTACAGCTGGCTGTTTTCACTGCGTTCAACATTTTAGCCAGCTATAAATTTCCTCTTATTGAGGCGTTAGCACTATAGGTGAAATAATGACTAGTGTCGAAGGAAAAGAAGCTGCTGAACTTTTCTCAAAGTACCATGCCCTAATCTCATCAGAAAGTGATCGAGGTGCTGTTATTTTAGCTGGTTCTATTTTGGATCTAGTACTCGAAAAATTGATAGTGTCGTTTTTACTTCCACCAGTTAAAAAAGAAGATAAATTAATCAGTGGTGCTTATGCCCCTCTTGGCAGTTTTTCTGCCAAAATTGAGATGAGTTATAGGTTAGGGTTAATCAAACCTCAAGTGCTAAAACAGTTACAATTATTTAAAAGCATAAGAAATGACTTCGCTCATCGCATCACAGATGCAGAACTTAGTAGCCAAGAAAACAAAAGTAGAATGCAGGAAATATTGAATAAAACTCCTGACATGGAAAGCGCACTTTTAGAAACGTATAGCAAAGTTTTTAAAGAACACGAAATAAAGAAAGACAATAATAATCTAATAGCATTAATTGGTGTAAGACATGCATTTAATACTCTTTTTGCATGTATGTGTATGTCACTTGAAAGAGTTTCTCTTGATACCAAACGGATTGCTGCTACTCAATAATAGTGCTAACAAGCACTTTAAACGGAACAAAAACTAATCTGAATTCAATTCTAGCCAGTAAGTGCTAATGTCCGCTGTGTGGCATTTACTGTCTTAATTAGTTTTAGATTATGTATATAGATATTTTGCATTTAAGTCACCGATAGGTGACTTTTTTATACCCCCGTCTAGTAATACGGGGGTAAAGTATTTTTTATTTACCTTTAGTGATTAATTTTATATTTCTAATTATTATTTATTTAATTTCTCGTGATCACATTTGGAAAAAACTCAAAATAAATCCATAGCAAGCTCAAAAGAAATCCAAAAGAAATCCAAAAGAACTCAAAAAGAACCATTTTCACACTGTGCATATATCCACGTGCGTATTAAAGTACCTAAATGGTACCAAGATTCAGTTTGTTCTTAGTCCCTATGCTACATCTGGTTAAATTCGCAAAAGTTCATATATGAGTCATTTGGTGGCTTGTTTCGCAATTGTTTAAAAATAACTCTTTTTACGAGTGAGTCGTTATAGTATAATGAATTCAGATAGATTTTCGTCTATCTACTTTATTAACTTAACGGAAGGACATTATTATGAATAGAAAACATGATGAAAATGAGTATTATTCAGATCCAGTTCAATTAGAATTAGCTTTGTGGGAGATATAAGGATGGCTAAAACACAGACAAATAAAAAGAAGGTTTATGTGCATGAGCATACTAAGACAGTTAACAAGAAGAAGATCACAGTACCAACGCACTATAGATCAACTCCTAATTAACTTTAACTTCTGGCGAAGTATTTTTGATTAAGGAGTTCGAGCTCTTTAATCAAAGTAATTATATACATTACGTATATTTTATCAAGTAAGCCCCATTTTGGGGCTTTTTATTTAAACCGATTGATATTTAGGATTAATAAATCCAACCAGTTGTTCTAATATTAAATAATTATGGGCAGTTGAATTACAACACAAAAAAATTATAACTCACTGATTTTATATTTTTATATTTTTATATTTTTTAGGTGTGCGGAATCTTAGTCTGAGTTTCTATTTTTCGATCTTTAGTTATCATATTTCCCATGCAGTTTATGTGGAAATAGCTGAGTATATACTTGCCATAGGATATTCAAATTCCTATGGCCAGTTACTTGAGCTACTTCTTCAATGCTATAGCCTTTTTCAAATAATCTAGAGGCCCCTTCGCGCCTTAAATCATGGTAACGTAAATCTTCAATGCCTAAATCATTTCTTACTCGTTGAAATCCAGCAGTTACACTTCTTGAATTATAGGGAAAAATTAGCTCACCAGTTTTAGGTTGCTTAGTGGCAATATTGAAAGATTCACCCAATAGCGGAGCAATCATGTGATTACCTTCCTTTTTACGAGGATCTTTTCTGTCTCTAACAATAATTGTTTTATGTTTTAGGTTTAAATCGTCCCATCGTAGCTTGCATACTTCACCGATTCGCATACAAGTTAGAATACTAAAATCTAAAATGTCTAAGTAAGGAATACGGACTATGCCGTTTGGTCTTTGATTTTCCCTTTCTTCTAGTCCAATTCTTAATTTATCGAGCTCAAGCTGTGTTGGCCTTCTAGTTCTTCGGTCACTCTTACCAATTAAACTCATATCAATTAGCGTTGGAATAGCTTCATCAAAAACTGAAAAATTGGCTTCAATATCAAAAACTGGGTGGGCTTTTTTCATTACCGCACGTAAATAACAAATATCATGATAAACAGTTGCAGGCTTTGCTCCTGCAAGTTGTCTTATTTTACAGTGTGCAATTAAATCGCTAGTTTTCAGTTTATTGCTTTGTATTTTTGCGATGTCACAGTCCCTAAGCATTTTGATAACGTATTGCTTAGTTCTTCCTGTCTTCTCCCATAAATGGACATCTTCAAAATATAAATCTAACAATGCACTGAGTGGTATCGTTTTCTTAATACCAATTTCGTCATTCTCTATTTCTTGAACACGCTTCCTTCCATATGTACGAGCGAGTTCTTTTTTACGGAATGTTTTAGATTCTCGGTGTATAATTGCGTTTTTTTGTTTAACAACGACTTTACAGCGATAAGAAAAGTCACCGTTTGCCTTTGTACGTTTTTCAATTGTAAAAGATGCCATCATTAATCCTACTTTTTTGTGGGGTACATATGGGGTACTGCATATCGAAACTCAGGGTAATCCGCGGTAATTCACTGTAATTCTATACAGTATATTTATAAGGTGTTTTTGTGTCAATCCCAGTAAAACCGCTAAACTCAGGTAACCCCATCGACCATCGACTTTCTGTTGCACCCATGCTCGATTGGACTGATCGCCATTGCCGTTACTTCTATCGTGTTATGTCAAAGCACACCGTGCTATACACCGAAATGGTGACTACTGGCGCAATTATATTTGGTAAAGGTGATTATTTATCCTTTAACAAAGAAGAGCACCCTGTTGTACTGCAACTGGGGGGAAGTGATGTTAAAGCCATGACAGAGTGTGCAAAAATGGCTGAGCAGTATGGTTATGATGAAATTAACATTAATGTTGGCTGCCCATCTGATCGTGTCCAAAATGGTCGTTTTGGTGCTTGCTTAATGGCTGAACCTTCTTTGGTAGCTGACTGTGTCAATGAGATGCAAGCGGCAGCCAATATTCCGGTTACTGTTAAATCGCGTATCGGTATCGATGACCATGACAGTTATGAGTTTTTACATAATTTTGTTGATGTGGTCTCTCAGGCTGACTGTAAACATTTTATTATTCATGCACGTAAAGCTTGGTTAAGCGGTTTAAGCCCTAAGCAAAATAGGGAAGTTCCGCCCCTTGATTATGGTCGTGTTTATCAAATCAAAAAAGACTTTCCACAGTTACAAATTTCAATTAACGGCGGTATTAAAACCTATGATGAGGCGAATGAGCATTTAACTCATATTGATGGTGTGATGATAGGCCGTGAAATTTATCAAAACCCTTACATGTTAGTTGAAGCAGATAACGCGATTTATCAAACAAACACGGATATTCTTTCTCGAGAGCAAATTGTTGCCGAGATGGCGCGCTATATTGATATTCATATTGCCAACGGCGGGCGTGCTTGGCATGTTGTTCGCCATATGCTTGGACTCTGCAATGGTTTAGCGGGTGCTAGGCAGTTTCGTCGTTATTTAAGTGAGCAATGCAGTGGTAATGAAGTTACCAGCCAAGTTCTTTTTGATGCGTTCGCACAAGTGACCCTTCCTGCAGGCGAGTAATTTTCTGTTTTGTGTACCGATTTTGGGAAATTGTATCCCTAAATCGGAATACTATTTATTTTGCCGTTTAGCGATAAAGATAATGTTATCGCTATAATTATTAATAATTGGCTTTTTTGACCACTTTTCTTTTATTTAGTCTTAAACTTTATTTTTATGATAAAAGCATAGATTAATTAATCCTATAAAATTCAATTGTTTAATTTTTTTTTGATCTCTGGCACAACCTTTGTAATAGATATTACGACTTAACTATTATAAAACTTGGAGAACAACATGAAAACATTATTGATCACCGCATTAACTACCGCTTTATTATCTTTTAACAGTTTTGCAGACAACACTACAGACATCAAAACTATCGCTAATCTGATGGTTAAAACAGGCATTGAACAACTTAATACAAAATTAACGAGTAACGTAAAAGATAAAGTTCAGCCAGATATCACGATGTCAGCTTTAGCCAACAACAAATATCCCCAAATTTTAGTGGCTAAGCTTAGTAACAAAAAGGGTACCCAACAAAAGAATACCGCTAAAGCCGCGGATGAGTAAGGAATTGATTATGCCGAGCTTAGAGCTAATTTTTACGTTATTGATGTTACCTGCTGTATTTTTATTGGCAGCGTCTTTAGTGGTAAGCCTAGTAGAAAATAACCGTGAACAATCATCAGCCGAAAAACAAGCCGCAAGCTAAACGCAGGGAATTTGTTGTACCCTGCCAATTTATATTGTTTTTTCGACTGTACAACTATCGATTTATTCGCTATTTTTTAAGCCTTATTCAAAAATGAATGACGCTAACTATGCCTTCGACTTTTCAGCAAATAATATCGTGCCGTCAGCTGCATGATTTGCTTTTTCCTACACTCCATTTAACCGGAGACTCTGCAAAACCCTTATCAAATATAATACTGCTTGATGCGAGTATCCCACCCGTTGGTAATATGCGCTCGCCAGAAAAACAATGGCCAGACTTTACGTTGCCTTATGCCAAGCGATTCGATTTAAATAAAAACTTTTCTGATTTATCAAATCCACTTCCCCACACTATGCCAAGTGCTGAACATTTTCAGCAGCAAGCGCGTGCGTTAGGGGTAATGACAGACAGTCAAATTGTTGTTTACGATGACCAAGGCTTATTTTCTGCAGCGCGTGCTTGGTATATGTTTAGAGCAATGGGACATGAAAATGTTGCCGTACTTGATGGCGGCTTACCCGCTTGGTTGGCATCAGGGTATCGTGTTTCATCAGCGACATCTTCCGTTACTAGCCGTGGTAACTTTATCGCTACATTTTGTAAAAAATATTTTTATAGCAGCCAAAATATAGAGCATAACCTTAACTCTCAAGAACACCTTATTGTTGATGCTAGGGCTAAAGAACGCTTTGAGGGCAAAGTTGCTGAGCCACGCGAAGGTATTCGTAGCGGTCATATTCCCTCTTCTGTGAATTTACCCTTTAGTGATTTATCGCATGATGGCTGCTTGCTCGCCAAAAATATTTTAAAAGAAAAATTTAACGCTATTAATAGCGAAAATAAACCAATGGTGATGAGCTGTGGCTCTGGGGTAACCGCCTGTGTTTTAGCGTTAACCGCCGAAATGAGCGGTTATAAGCACGTAAAAGTTTATGACGGCTCATGGAGTGAGTGGGGCGCAGGTGATTATTTTCCGGTAGTCGTTACTCAATAATCCAACGCTCATTTTAATAAAATTCCACCATGTTATGGGTATAGTCAAATTAACTAATTAATTTGTGAATTTGACTATATTTTCGTCTGACATATTATGTCCCCTTTCTTTCTGTAATCGATGTCTTTATAAAATCCCTTAATAAACAGTAGTTTAATTTGTTTTGCTGAGTTGGCATGTCACTTGTAATAGAAAACACAGTAGCAAGTTAAGCATTAACATTTTGGTTAATACTTAATGAGTCATTAAATTAAAATACTAATAGCAGCGCATTTGCGCAGGAGAATGGATTATGGGCATGTTTTCACGTTTTACCGATATTATTAACGCTAACTTAAACAATATGTTAGATAAAGCTGAAGATCCTGAGAAAATGGTTAAATTGATCATTCAGGAAATGGAAGAAACCTTGGTTGAAGTACGCTCTACTGCAGCAAAAAATATAGCAGAAAAGAAAACCTTAATGCGTAAAATAGCATCACTAGAAGCTAGTATTAATAATTGGCAAGAAAAAGCCGCATTAGCCATTAATAAAGGGCGTGATGATCTTGCGAAGTCTGCGCTACATGAAAAGCAAAAATGTTCAGTACAAGTCAGTGAATTCCATGATGACTTAGCGCAGCTAGAGATTTTTTTGAGTGCAGTACAAGAAGACGGTCAACGTTTACAAGAAAAACTTCAAGAAGCTAAACGTAAGCAAGACGCTTTTGCATTACGCCAAGAGTCAGTTGAAGTACGTTTAAAAGTGCGTGAAAGAGCGATTGTCTACAACATAGATGAAGCCATTAATAAATTTGAACGCTACCAACAAAAAATTGACCGAGTAGAAGCTGAATTAGAGTCTTATGACTTTACCGAGAATAAAGATCTCGCCAGCCAGTTTCGTGATTTAGAAACAGATGAATCTATTGAACAAGAATTAGCCGATTTAAAAAAGCAAGTTGTTAATGGCTAAGCGACAAAAAACTAGGGGGCATTACATGATACATCACAGTAGTTATTTCATAATGATCATGTGTCTTGCTCCCGTATTAACTTTTTTTGTTGGCGCAGGACTATTAACTTTTTTTACAAAACAGCGGTTAGAATTAAGGAATAAATGATGAGCTATCAACGTGAGTATTCAGTGAAAAAAACTTTAACAAAAGATGTTGCCCATAAAAAATTATCAGGCGTTTGTGCGGGCATCGCAAAATATTATGACTTACCAAGAATAGCTGTTCGTATTGCCGCTATTGGTGCTTTGCTTATATTTCCGTTAGCTAGCGGTGTTGCTTATGTGGTCGCGGCGATACTATTACCCACCAAACATTAATGGGCAGTATTAACTTAAAGCGATAGCGAGTAAATAATATTTACCGATAGCTGTGCGTAAAACTAAGTAAGCAGGAGGAATTATGTCATTTTTTAAATCATTAATATTAGCAATTTTTGCAACCTTATTTTTAACCTATGCATTAGGAATAAGTTTTATAGAAATGTTTAATGTCGACCTTCATGTTGGTGATGAACTTATTGATCCTTTAAAAGCGATTAGTGTTTCAGCAATTATTATGGTTATTCTTGTCATGGTGGCATTTGCAATTGTTATGAGTGTGTTTGGTTCATTAATTTTTATCGGTATGATGATTTTTGGTGCGGCGGCCTTTGTGATGATTGGTATATTTTGGCCCGTTATTTTTATTGCTGTTGTTATTTGGTTAATGGCAGGAGACAAAAAACAAATCGCCTAAAGATGAACCCCCCGCAAATTTTGGCTGACTATTTCATCTTTAAGATTTATTTTTTTAAAAAAATTGCGCTAAAATATTTCTACATTGCTGCGTTTTTACTAAACGTTTAAATTCTTTAGCTTCGTTATCAATGACCTGTTGCATAGTCAATTGTGCATGTTGTTTCATCAATTTTCTACTGGTCATGACAGAATCATGAGGTAATTTAGCAATAGTATTAGCAATATCGCTAGCTATTTTTAGTAAATCTTCCGGTATGCATATTTGATTAATAAGACCGTAATCTAGTGCTTGTTCGGCAGTAAATTGCTTGCCAAGTACTAAAAGTTCAAACGCTTTGTTATGACCAATACGCAGGGGTAACAACAGGCTAGAGCCAGCTTCAGGTGATAGACCTAACTGAGTAAAGGGTAATTTAAATTTACTATTGTTTGCCGCTATGACCATGTCGCAATGTAACAACAAGGTAGTGCCAATACCTATTGCCGGGCCAGCAACTGCGGCAATAAGAGGTTTATCAAATATTGTCAGTGCTTGTACAAAATCTAATGCTACTAATTCATCATCTTGTGAGCATTGTAAAAAGTCATCCAAATCATTACCTGCACAAAAACAGTTTTCATCGCCTTGAATAAGCACACAGTGGATAGTTGAATTTTCGCTCGCATATTTTAGAGCCGCACATAAGTCGATATACATACTTTGATTAAGTGCATTTTTTTTATGTTTACGGTTAAGAGTCACGGTGAAAACATGATTGTTTTCTTGGCTAATAATTAAGTTATCCATTTTGCTCCAGCTTAGTTACAATGTTAAGGCAATAAAAATAATCTGTCTAAAAAAGGAAGTATAGCGAGAAATGAATAAAATATGTTTTATAGCCATTGTATTATCTTTTACGTTACTCAGTATCAATAGCGATGTTTTTGCTGTTGAACACGATAGTAATATTATTATTGACGGGCCTTATGTGAGAGCTAGCATACCTGGAACTAGTATCACTTCAGCTTATATGTCGATTGAAAATAAAAATGATGAGGCGCTAATTTTAACAGGAGTCAGTGGCTTGTTTTCCGATAGAATTGAAATTCATCAACACACCATGAGTGATGGTATGATGAAGATGCGTCAAGTTGAACAATTGACAATCGAAGGGAATAATAAAGTGGTATTGCAGCCTATGGGCTATCACTTAATGATATTTAACGTTAAAAAAGCCTTGTTACCTGAAGAGGAACTTTCATTAACATTGCACTTTAAGCAGCAAAAGGATCTTGTCGTAACCATTCCGGTGCGAAGTATTAAACAAGAAAACCCAGCTAAAAAACAACACCATTAGGAGCTCAACATGACGACTAATTTTTCAGGAAAAACTTTTGTCACCATTTTTTTTGCTATCATCCTCTCAGGCTATTTTCTCGGCGTTTATTGGAGCTTTGAACCTGAACAGCTTGATATTAGAGCTGAAGCAACGAAAGATGCAACGGCAGCTGGTATAAAACCTGTTGTCGGTTACACCACAACAACGGCACTTATTAGAGTAACCGAGACATTATTAAATAAACCTGGCGGTTATCTGTCAAATGATGCTTTGCCACCCTCAGTATTTTTAGACAATATCCCAGCTTGGGAGCTTGGTGCGCTTGAAATGTCGCGTGATATGGCGCTTGTTATGCGTCAGGAATTTAGCCGCTCTCAGTCACAATCGGTAGAAAATAAGCACTTAAAAGTTGCTCAGCCTCAATACAATATCGATCACAAAAGTTGGGCGATGCCAAGTGCAGAAAGTGAATACAATAAAGCAATTAACGAATTGTATGCCTATCGCAAAGCGTTAGGTGATGTTAACAGTCAAACAGCGCAATTTTATGCTCGCTCAGATAATTTACGTGACTGGATCCAAGAAGTGAATAAACGTTTAGGCAGCTACTCTCAACGATTAAGTGCAAGTGTTGGCCGTGAACAGTTAAATACCGACTTAGCTGGCGATAGCGTTGCCCAGCAATCAACATCTGCACAGTCAAGCGTTGTCTTAAAAACCAGCTGGTGGAAAATTGATAATGAATTTTATGAAGCACGTGGTGCGTGTTGGGCGTTACTTCACTTTTTACGCGCCGTAGAAATTGATTTTAATGATGTATTAGAGAAGAAAAATGCTAAAGTAAGCGTACAGCAAATTATTCGAGAATTAGAAGCAAGCCAAGAATCTATATGGAGTCCAATGATCCTTAATGGTGATGGCTTTGGTTTATTAGCTAATCATTCTTTAGTAATGGCAAATTATATTTCTCGTGCTAACGCAGCACTAATCGATTTAAATGACTTATTAAGTCAAGGATAATAAAGGGTTCAACATGAAAAAAACAGCATTAGCAGTACTTGTTACCGGGTTACTTTCAACATCAGCAATGGCTGATACTATTGCCGGACTTTATATTGGTGGCTCAATATGGAGTAATGAAGCAACAGGTACTTTTGGTGAACAAACTGGCTTAGTTGATTTTAATTTAGAAGATAAAGAGCAAGGTTCATTTTATATCGCTCTAGAACATCCGATCCCTTTAATCCCCAATCTAATGATAGCCTCAACAACGTTAGATACTGATGGCGCAACAGTTTTGTCGCAGGATTTTGACTTTTCTGGTAAAACATTCGACGCTGGCACCGCTGTCGGTAGCACCTTCGATGTTAGTTATATTGACTATACGTTATATTATGAAATTTTTGATAACGGTCTTTTCTCTTTTGATATTGGTTTAACCGGTCGTGATTTTGATGGCGATATAACGGTTGCATCAGCAATTGGTGGTACATCAGTTGAAGGAACATTAGCCGTTACAGAAATCGTACCTATGCTTTATGTTTCAACGATTGTCGGCTTACCCGGCACGAGTTTTAATCTTTTTGCCAATGGTAATTTATTATCGATTGACGATCATACTATATACGACTACCAAGTCGGTTTGAGCTACGAGCTTATTGATAACTTAGCGGTTGATGTAAATTTAACACTTGGCTATAAAGCGGTTAAATTTGAACTTGAAGATTTAGATGACTTGTATACAAACATTGAATTTAAAGGTGCTTTTGCAGGTGTTGTTGTCCACTTTTAAGGTTTTAATTGGACCTGTTTCACAAAGCTGAACTTTTTAACAGATAAAGGCGCTAATTATAAAATTAGCGCCTTTTTTGTTACGAAAAAAAGAGTTTATGCCACTCATCTGTTAAATCCGCTTAGTGACGTTATGGTAAATTTAGTATAAATAAGTTTCTACTATCCAATCAGTTACTTGCTAGAGATATTATAAATATATGTATTTATCCGTTATTATTCATTATCAAGCACTACGTTAACGTTTTTGTAACAAGTGGTTGCCTTATAAGCGTTTATTACTTTAACGTAACGTATGCTTTACTTTTTGTTTGTGTTTTTTAAGCTAAATGATTGCTTTATTGTTACATAAATGTAATAAATTAACGTAGAGCCCACGTTGTGGGTTAATAATAAAATGCTTCAGTACCCAATTTATGGGTTAATAATAAAAATATACTTAGGGAATCGTATGAACTTTAATAAATCAATCATAGCAACATTCGTAGGTGCTGCAATCGCTTCTGCTTCTATGGGAGCTATAGCTTCAGATACAGGCGCTTTTTTAAATGCACCGGCTCCAGTTGTGTCAAACCAAGTAGCTACTATCAGTGGTATGAGTAATCAGTTTGATGCTCAATTAGGTACAAATACTTTTCAGTGGGCAAGTGCAAAAAATTCTATTCCAAATATGATGGCCGTTTCTGCAGAGCATCAGAATGCTTTTGCTGCAGATTTTTATTTGAAGCAACTTACTGGTTTATCTGAGTCAAAGCCAAGCCTAGCTATGCCTATATTAGCGAACATCCATGATATTGGTCGTGGTGCAAAAATTGCTAAATATAAGCAAGAAATTGCAGGTATTGAAGTTTTTAATCGTGAATATAATATCATGATGGATCGCGAATTCAATTTAGTCGCTTCATCGGGTTACTTAGCAAGTGACAAGGCTGTTAAATCATCAGATTTATTGTTGAAGAGTGTCGACTCTGCTTTTGATGACGCCGCTAGTTCTGTTAAAGCCGTGTTTTTGGCGATGGGTGGCGACAGTGCTACGATTAAATTAACAAACAAAAAATCAGCTGATAAGTATGAAAAATTTACTGTCGCTAATACTTCTTCTCAAAAAATAATACTTGGCGAGCCACGCGCTAAAAAAGTATTTTTTGAACATAAAAACAAAATTGTTGCTGCTCATTACGTTGAAGTAGAAACAGGTGAAATAGACAGTCGCGAATCAGAGTATTATGGCTATGTTGTTGCTGCTAAAACAGGTGAGGTTTTATTTAAGAATAACTTAACTAGCCATGCAGCTGATTTTAATTATCGCGTTTTTACTGACGCTGAAGGTAAGCCATGGGATAGCCCTCATGGTGAAGTTATGCCTGCTCCTGAAGGAAGCGATCGTAGTGCGTTTATTACGCAAGAATACTTAGATGCAATGTTGATAAGTAAGAGTCACGGACCTATCAGTACTGGTGATGCTTGGTTAGCTGATGATGCAACTATGACCATGGGTAACAATGTTACCGCTTATGTGGATGCTATTGCACCTCAAGGTTTTAGCAACGGTGATTACATGGCAGAAGTGACCAGTAGTAATACCTTTGATTATAAATATGATGTTTCTGAAGCAGAATATTCAGTTGGAAACCGTAAAGCGGCAATTGTTAACTTATTCTATGTAAATAACTATTTACATGATGACTATTATGACCATGGCTTTGATGAGCTTGCGGGTAATGCTCAGACTTTAAACTACGGTCGAGGTGGTGAAGAAGGAGATGCATTAAACGTAGAGGTTCAAGATAACTCTGGTTTTAACAATGCAAACATGTCTACACCTGCAGATGGTGGTTCACCACGCATGCAGATGTATCTTTGGGAAACAACACAAGCGGTAAATGGCACTGACTTTGGTGCCACGGTTACTTCACATTCAGACATAGGAATGATATCTGTTCTTCAAATAGCTAGCTTTGGTGCAGAAACTTTTGATGTGTCTGGTGATTTAGTTCGTCTAGAAGATGCAACTGCTCCAATAAATAATGGTTGTGAAGCAGCTGTTAATGGCGCTGATCTTGCTGGAAAAATTGCTGTTATCGATCGTGGTGCTTGTGCATTTACAGATAAAGTTCTTAATGCTCAAGCTGCTGGCGCTATTGCAGTATTTATTGCTAATAACAATAATGATGGTACACCTGCACCTATGGGTGGAGCAGATGATGCTGTAACTATTCCTAGCTTTGGTATTAACTTTAGCGATGGTGCAGCAATCTATGCATTATTAGATGCAGATGAAAAAGTATCTGTTGATATGTTCAGAAATGACCTGTCGCGCGTATTCAAAGATAGTACATGGGATAACGCAATTGTTGCACACGAATGGGGTCACTATATTAGTAACCGTTTAGTGGGTAATAGTTCAGGATTAAGTAGCCAACAAGCACGCTCTATGGGTGAAGGTTTTGGTGATTTCCATGCATTGATGCTTACAACAGACGCAAGTGATAACCTAGTTTTAGGTAATGAAGAATACGATGGCGGTTACGCTGCTATAACGTATGTTGCTAGTTTTGTGGATGGCATCCGCCCTTACCCTTACTCAACAGACACAACAATTAATCCATCTACATTTGGCGATATAGGCCTTTACCCTGATCTAGTGCATTCTCCGGGTTCTATATTTTCTAATATGATTTGGGAATCTTTTATTAGCATGGTTAATGACGAGCGTCATACTTTTGATGAAGCTAAGAACTTAATTAAAGATTATGTAGTAGCTGGTTATAAGATGATGCCAATGGCGCCTACATTCACTGAAGGTCGAGATGCTATATTGTCAGCAGCATATGCAAACGACGTAGAAGATTACAACCTTATGCTTGCAGCATTTGCAAAACGTGGTATGGGATTAGGAGCTAAGTCGCCAAGCCGATTCGCTACTGACCATGCAGGCGCAGTAGAGTCTTATGCAACAACATTAAGTTCATTCTCTGCAAATTCTCATATGTTAAATACTAACTATGAAGGACTTACTTCAGGTTACTGTTCTAAAGATAGCGTGCTTGATAAAGGTGAAACTGCAACAGTTAGCTTTACTATTCAAAACCGTGGTAGTGAGACTTATGAAAATATTACCGCACAAATTGAAGTTGTAGGCGATCAAGATGTAACATTTGCAAATGAAGGTGTGGTAACTTTTGATAGTCTTGGTGTAACTGGTTCAGCAACAAGTTCACCTATTGAATTTACGTTGAATGATGCAAGTATGGCAGAAGACGTTGAATTCAAAGTTACTTTCCCTGGACTTACAGCCGATGTTGTTAACGATTATTCGTTTACTACAAAGGTTAACTATGACTTTAAAGATCGCGCACCAGTAGGTTCTTCTACTGTTGATGATATGGAAACATTATCATCACAGCACGACTTTATGGAAAATGTTATAGGTGGTGGTGAAGCTGCTGCCGGTACTGGATATTTAGATACAAGATTTGCCGGTGCTCTTGGTGGCGTTCTAGGACAACAGTATTTATTTATCAATAATAATGGTTTTGAATCAGATGTCGCTTATGAAACAAGAGCATTTAGCGTTGGTTTCGATGGTGATTTTGTTATTAACTGGTTCCATTACTATGACTTCGAAGCTAATTGGGATGGCGGTGTTGTTGAAGTAAGTGTTAACGGTGGTGACTGGGCTGATGTTACTGAGATGGGTGGTACTTTCTTAGGTGGTGGTTACAACGAGAATCCGATTTTCACTGAAGCTGGCACAGCATTATCTGAACGTCTGAGCTTTACTGACTTCGCAGCTGGTTATGAAGGCGTATCTTTTGGTGAAGCACTAAATGGTAATGAAGTTAAATTCCGTTTCCGCGCAGTAAGTGACTTTACAGCAAATAACTTAGGTTGGTTGATTGATGGTGTTCAATTTGACAATGTAAATAGCTCGATTTTCAGTGATGTAGTTGCAGGTGATAGTGTTGCTTGTGATAACCGTGCACCGATTGTAACAGCCGTTACTGATGTAGAGCGAATTGTTAGAGAAGGTATCTCTGTTAGCATGAGTGTTGAAGCTACAGATCCTAATGGTGATGCATTAACATACAGCTGGGAACAAACCTCTGGTCCAACAGTGACATTAGCGGGCTCAAACACAGCAGCTATATCTTTCACTTCTCCTAGTATTGAATCTGGTAGTGAAACACTAACATTTGTAGCAAGTGTTAATGATGGTACTGTCGATGCTACACAGAGTTTCTCTGTAGTGGTTAATGATATGCCTAGTATGGTTCCAGCTAGGAAAGATTCTAGCGGTGGTTCAACTGGCTTATTAGCCTTCTTGCTATTACCTTTAGCGTTATTACGTCGCCGTAAAAAGTAAGTAGTAACAACAAGTAAAAATAAAGCTGATTGGTCATTCAATCAGCTTTTTTTATAACTAAACGTTTATCACTTAATTATGACTGGAAATAAAAAAGGAAGTAAATATGCGTAACCTTAGTGTCATCGCCCTTAGTGTAACTTTTTTAATGGCTTGTTCAGATAAAAGAGAAGTCGTACAGCCACTAGAAAAAAAAACCAGCGATAAAGAAGCTGCTTCTTTAAAGCCAAACACATCAGTTGCTACAACTAATGAAACACTTGCACGGGCCACTAGTAGCGGTTTAAGTGAAAGTAATGGAAGTTTAAAAAATAACAACGTTTTTAAAAAACTGACAAATTCAGAAAACAAATACTTAATGCTCAACGAACAGAAATTTGAATTACAAGCAGATAAGCTGACTAATGGCGCTAAAGTTGTTAATTTATTAATGTCAGAAACGGGCACGGTAAAGGGCACTTTTGTGGTTATCGTTAACAACTTAGCCAGCCTAACAAGCTATGACAATACCGCAAATATTAATAAAATAGCTAAAAGTACCTATCGATTAACGCCAGAAGAGGGTGTCGATCTCTTAAGTTATTATAAATCACTTGTAGCAGCAAAACAGTTTGAGCGCGTAGAAATAGAAATAGATTACAGTGGTAAAGTGGGTCGCCCATTAGCAGAAGAGCGCTAAAAGGCGAACAGGTAGAATTAAGACGTTAAGTCTGAGGGTAAACTAGTGCTTGGGCTCATGAATAAAGTGTGCAAGTTTTGGTTCATCAAACTTATACGTTGTTAAACAATATTCACAAGTCATCGATACGCAACCTTGCTCTTCTATAATGCTTATCAATTCGCTTGGTGAAACTTGAGAAATAGCCGTTAAACATTTTTCCTCAGAACAACTGCATTGATAATTAACCGATTGAGGTTCAAATAAACGAACCTCTTCTTGATGATACAAACGATACAATAAGTCTTCAGCGTCTAATGAAAAAATCTCATCTGCTTTTATTGTATTGGTTAGTTGGCACAAGTGTTCGAAATCACTAAGCTGAGTTTCCTTGCTATCACTATCAGGGAGCAGTTGTATTAAGCTACCAGCAACTTGAGTGTTATCAGCATTATTAAATAACCAAATTTTTGTGGGTATTTGTTCAGAAACTTCAAAGTAGTGTGCTAAACAATCAGCTAAATTATCTTTATCTAGTGCAACAACTCCTTGGTAAGGTTCGCCTTTTTCAGGGCGTATAGTAATAACCATCGTACCTTTACCTATTAGTTCTTTTAAGCCTATACCAGCAGTTGACTCAGCTAAACGAGCTATGCCACGCATATTTTGTTTATCGTCACCATTAACTGACATATAGCTAATGGGGCCATCGCCCTGTAATTGAACGGTAATTTCGCCCTCAAACTTTAAAGTAGCTGTAAGCAAGCAAGTGGCGGCAACTAATTCACCTAACAAGGCTTGCACGCCGGGAGGGTATTCATGCAAAGCGATAATTTCTTGATAAGCTTTAGTCAGTTGTACAAGCTCTCCACGAGCATGCTTACCATCAAATAAGTAGCGATTTAAAACATCAGTTTTAACAGTCACAGTTAGATCCTTTCTTTAAATTGTATTAATTGTCGACGTTGTTTCTTATCGGGTTTGGTATCACTAGCGGGGCTAAGTAAAGTGCCTTGTTTACGTGCTAAGGCATTTTTTTCACGAGTGGTAATACTGTTGGGTGTTTCTTGGTAAAGAGTTTGCGCAAAACTCGCATCTCGACGTTTATCTGCCAGCGCCACAACAATAATTTCTCGTTCTTCATAACTCTGGCGTAAGACAACTTTATCTCCTAAAGCAACGACTTTACCCGACTTTGTTCGTTGACCATTATAGAACACTTTACCACCATCAATCATTTGTTTGGCAATGGCACGTGTTTTGTAAAAACGAGCAGCCCATAACCACTTATCGAGACGGGTTGAAGTGTTTTCAGTGAGAGGTGAATTATGTTTCATCTACTTACCATCTTCCTATAAATATATGTCGCGGCGAAAATATCATAATTGCTTATAATGTCTAGTCTTTTAACTAAGTGTATAGCTGAACTGGCAATATTAGTTTGCACATAACAGCACTAAATTGTTAATAAATATTTTAATCATCATCTTACCCTTGTTGATAATGTCTAGCTCAAGTACTATCACGGTATAATAATGAAAATTAATTTAAATTTCTATAAAGATAACCATGCAATTACCTTCAAATTTTTCTAGTGTAGTCGACTTCTCTTCACAATTACCTCAGCAAAAAATAGCTAAGGTGATCAGTGTATTTTTGTTAGCTTACATCGCGTATGTTTTTGCACAAATCACTTGGCTTGTTGCGCCGAGTGGTCAATATCATGCATCTTCAAATGTTAGCGTAAAAGTAGCAATACAGAACACTGAAAAAGCTGATATCAGTTTAACAAATTTAAAAACATTGAACTTATTTGGCTTATATACAGACAGTATAGATACAATTGAAACGGTTGAAGTGGAAAGTGCACCTCAAACACAGTTACGTTTAACGCTATCAGGGGCAGTAGCAAGTGATGACAAAACTACGTCTGCGGCGGTCATTGAAAACGCTGGTAAGCAAGACACCTATAGTCCTGGTGAAACCATTACCGGAACACGTGCCGTGCTCGATAGTGTCTTTCGTGATCGAGTGCTTTTAAAGCATGCCGGAAAACTTGAAACCTTGATGCTTGATGGCTTTGATTACAATGAAAAAATACAACAAAACGTGGTAAATAAATCGGCAATATCTCCGGCTAAAACTCGAGAATTAAATAGTCGACTAACATCACCTAATGTTATTGATCAAAGAACAAATAAGATGTTGAGTAAAAGTGCAGAGTCATTTAAAGACGAAATTAATACCGACCCAAGTAAAATTACCGATTATTTAAAAATATCGCCAAAACGTAAAAGTGGCAAAATAGTAGGTTACAGATTGTTGCCGGGTAAAAACGCAGATTTTTTTCAAAATTCAGGGCTGAAATCTGGTGATATCGCGATTCAAATGAATGGTTATGATTTAACGGTGCCAAGCGAAGCCGCACAAGCACTTGCTGCATTAAAACAAGATAAAGAAGTATCACTATTAATCGATCGTAATGGTGAATTGAACGAAATATTATTTAGTATCGGTGGTTAATACCTTTACTGACCAAAATTGAGAATTAAGTTATGAAAAATTTTTCCTTGCGCAAGACTCTTCGCGCCCCTTGGTATAAAGGATTGTTAGCAACAGGTTTAACTGTTGTGATGATGAATACTTTATTATTTAGTGCTGATATACATGCGGCTAAGTACTCGCCAAACTTTAAAGGTACTGAAATTGACGAATTCATCAATATAGTCGGTAAAAACCTGAAAAAAACCATGATCGTTGACCCTAACGTTCGAGGTAAAGTGACATTACGTACCCAAGATCAACTTACCGAAAAACAATATTATCAAGTGTTCTTAAATGTGCTTGAAGTGTATGGTTTTTCTGCTGTTGAAATGGATAATAATGTTGTAAAAGTTATTCGTAATAAAGACGCTAAAACTTCATCAATACCGGTTGTTGGTAACGAAAACCCTGGTGTGGGTGATGAAATGGTGACTCGAGTTGTTGAAGTTAAAAATGTCACGGTACGTGAATTAACCCCATTACTTCGTCAACTTTCAGATCAAGCCGGTGGCGGTAACGTGGTCAATTATGATCCCGCTAATGTCATCATGCTAACGGGCACTGCTGCGGTTGTTAATCGTTTAGTCAATATTATTGAGCGTGTCGACAAAGCTGGCGATCAAGACGTACAAATTATTAAACTGCAATATGCATCGGCGGCAGAAATGGTGCGTATTGTTGAAGCCATGCATAAATCTGATCAAGGAAAATCTGGTACGCCAACCTTCCTTATCCCTAAAATAGTTGCTGATGAGCGCACCAATAGTGTAATTGTTAGCGGTGAATCTCAAGCCCGTTCGCGTGTCGCTAAGTTAATTTCCCGCTTAGACAGTGAATTAGAAACCAATGGTAATACCCGTGTTTACTATTTGAAATACTCAAAAGCTGAAGACTTAGTCAAAGTACTTGAAGGGGTCAGTAAATCAATTGAAGCCGAAAACGCTGGCGCACAAACGAGTAAACAAAGCAGTAAAAAACGTAATGTCAGCATTGACGCTCATGAAGACACCAATACCTTGGTTATTACCGCTCAGCAAGACATGTTACGTTCACTTGAGGAAGTCATCCGCAAATTAGACGTTCGTCGTGCGCAAGTGCTTGTTGAAGCGATAATCGTCGAAGTTTTTGAAAGTGATGGTATTAGTTTAGGTGTGCAATGGTTCAGCGAAGATGGTGGTTTTACCCAGTTCAATAATGGTCCTGCGCCTATAAGTGCTGTAGCAGCGGCTGCTGAGGCAGCTCAGTCAACACCAGGTACTAAAGGTACTACCGTTACTTCTGAAAGTGGTGCCACAACGATTAACCCTAATCAAGACGATATTAAAGGAGACTATTCATTAGCCGCAACCTTACTCGGTTCAGTTAGCGGTGGTATGTTTGGTATTATGAAAAATGGCTGGGGCGCAATCATACAAGCGGTGAGTAATGACACTAATTCCAATATCCTTGCTACGCCAAGTATCACTACACTCGATAATGAAGAAGCGCACTTTTTAGTTGGACAAGAAATTCCTATTCTTACTGGCTCTACTGCCGGTAGCAATAACGGTAATCCATTTCAAACCGTTGAACGCCAAGAAGTTGGTATAAAACTAACCGTTACCCCACAAGTGAATGAAGGCAGTGGTGTGCAGTTAACCATAGAGCAAGAAGTCTCTTCGGTGAGTGGCGCTACAGGGGTAGATATTTCTATCAACAAACGAGAAATTAAAACGGTAGTGATGGCCGATTCTGGCGCAACCGTGGTACTGGGTGGCTTGATTGATGAAGACGTTCAAGAAAGTGAACAAAAAGTACCTTTATTAGGTGACATACCTTTTATTGGGCACTTATTTAAATCAACAACAACCTCAACGCGTAAACGTAATTTAATGGTATTTATTCGCCCAACGATTATTCGTGATGGCAAGTTGATGAATGAAATTAGTAAAGAAAAGTATAACTATATTCGTGCGACTGAAATACGTAAGCAAGAAGAAGGTTTGTCATTAATGAGCGATGAAAAAATGCCATTGTTACCTGAATGGAATGACCAACTGACCTTACCTCCTTCATTCGATGAATACATGAAAGAAAGTCAGTCTAAAGACTCTAGCTTATTACCGCCTGTCGTTAAAAGCGAGGGTGATGACTCATCAACTTCAGACCAAAAAGACCAATAATATGGCTGATATTGAAAAGAGAGAAGACATCGACAGCGTAGTGACTTTAAATGTTGCAGGTAATGGTCAAGAGGCAGAAGAAGTAAAAGTGCAGATCAGCCGTTTGCCTTTTAATTTTGCCAAACGTCATCATGTACTCATTAGTAAAAGTAACGACCAATACACCTTACATTGCTTAGCCAATGTTAAAAGTGCGGCAGTATTAGAAGTGCGTCGGGTCTTAAAAAGCCCCTTTGCTATTGAATTTCATTCGTTAGATGAATTTGAACAGTTATTAACTATTTCATACCAACGAGACTCTTCAGAAGCTCAACAGATGATGGAAGATATTGGCAACGAAGTTGACTTGTATTCTCTCGCTGACGAGATGACAGAAACAGAAGATCTGCTAGAAAATGAAGATGATGCGCCAATCATCAAATTGATCAATGCGATGTTGAGTGAAGCAATAAAAGAAAATGCTTCTGATATTCATATTGAAACTTTTGAATTAGCGCTACAAATTCGTTTTCGTGTTGATGGCGTTTTACGTGAAGTATTAAAGCCAAATCGTAAACTTGCTTCATTATTAGTTTCTCGTATCAAGGTTATGGCAAAACTCGACATTGCTGAAAAACGCATACCACAAGATGGTCGTATTTCTTTGCGCATTGCCGGTCGTGCTGTTGATGTACGTGTTTCAACAATGCCAACGGGCCATGGTGAGCGTGTGGTACTACGTTTACTTGATAAGAACTCGGTTCGTCTCGATTTAGAAGATTTAGGCATGACACTTGCCAACCGAATAAAGTTTTCAAAACTCATCGAAAAACCCCATGGCATTATTTTAGTTACGGGTCCTACGGGATCGGGTAAAAGTACCACGCTTTATGCGGGACTGAGCCAAATTGATTCGAAAGAGCGTAACGTTTTAACGGTTGAAGATCCCATCGAGTACGCCATTGAAGGTATTGGACAAACACAAGTTAATACCAAAGTTGATATGACCTTTGCTCGCGGGTTACGGGCGATACTTCGCCAAGATCCCGATGTTGTTATGGTTGGTGAAATACGCGATTTAGAAACCGCTCAAATTGGCGTGCAAGCGAGTTTAACCGGTCACTTAGTGATGTCGACATTGCATACTAACAGTGCCGCTGGTGCCATTACTCGTATGGAAGATATGGGCGTAGAGTCGTTTCTACTCTCATCAAGTCTCTTGGGGGTCTTAGCACAACGACTCGTGAGAACATTGTGCCCGCATTGTAAAGAAAGCCATTTACCTGATGGCCCAGAGCTTAAATTACTTGAGTTACCTCAAGACAACACTCAGCATATTTATCGCGCAGTTGGTTGTAGTGAATGTAGCCAAAAGGGCTACAAAGGCCGTATGGGTATTCATGAACTTATTGTTGTCGACGATAAAGTACGCGAGCTTATTCATAATGGTAAAGGTGAGCAGGCTATTGAAAAGTTTATTCGCCAAAATACGCCAAGCATACGCCGTGACGGCTTTGATAAAGTGTTGACCGGACAAACGACACTCGAAGAAGTTTTGCGTGTTACCAAAGAAGATTAACTAGAGTTTTATTATGGCAGCTTTTGATTATCAAGCAGTAAATAGCCGTGGTAAAACGGTAAAG
The DNA here is from genome assembly GCF_014077275.1 of Colwellia sp. BRX8-7. NCBI lineage: Bacteria > Pseudomonadati > Pseudomonadota > Gammaproteobacteria > Alteromonadales > Colwelliaceae > Colwellia > Colwellia sp. BRX8-7. Next base: position 88,175 of record NZ_JACGVP010000011.1, read on the forward strand.
GGTGTTATCGAAGGTGATACACCGAGACAAGCGCGTGGCTTATTACGTGACAAAGGCTTAATGCCTACTGAAGTAACGCCAAGCTTACAAAAAACTAAGCAAGCCGCGAATAAATCACGGTTTGGTGGACGAACAAAAGTATCTGTTGCTGAACTTGCTTTAATCACACGTCAGTTGGCAACATTAGTCGAGTCGGGTTTACCGATTGAAGAATCTTTGCTTGCCGTTGGCGAACAATGTGAAAAAAACAGCATGAAAAGTATGATCATGGCGGTGCGAACAAAAGTAACCGAAGGTTATGGTTTAGCGGAGAGTATGGCCGAGTTTCCGCATGTCTTTAGTCACTTATACCGAGCAATGGTTGCCGCAGGTGAAAAATCCGGTTTCTTAGATACGGTTTTAAACCGCTTAGCCGATTACACCGAGCAACGGGAACACTTACGTTCACAAATCATTCAAGCGCTTATTTATCCCGTTATTATGACGGTCGTAGCCATAGGCGTTATCGCAATACTGTTAACGGCGGTAGTCCCTAAAATTGTTGGCCAGTTTGATCACATGGGCGCAAACTTACCTGCAACGACTCAGTTTTTAATTAGTACCAGTGATTTTTTAAGAGATAATGGTTTGTATATCCTTATTTTGATTGCATTACTGATTGGTGGCTTTAATCATTTAATGAAAAAGGCCAGCTTCAAGTTTGCTTTTCATCGCAAGGTGATTAGTTTTCCAGGGCTGGGCAAAATTATTCGTGGTATTAATACCGCTCGGTTTGCTCGTACCTTAAGTATCTTAACCGCCAGTGCTGTTCCTTTGCTGGAAAGCATGAAAATATCAGGTGAAGTTTTAGAAAATTTATACATTAAGCAATGCGTTAAAGAGTCGGCCGATAAAGTGCGCGAAGGCGCGAGTTTACGAGTTTCTTTAGAGCAAACGAAATTATTTCCACCGATGATGCTTCATATGATTGCTAGTGGTGAAAAAAGTGGCAAGTTAGAACATATGCTTGGTCGATCAGCAGACAACCAAGACAGGGAGTTTGAAGCGTTGATGAATATATCGCTAAAAGCTTTTGAGCCCGCCTTGATGATCGCTATGGCAGGTATCGTTCTTTTTATAGTTATGGCTATTTTACAGCCAATTCTTCAGTTAAATACCTTAGTAGGAGGTTAATGTGCACAAAAAAATTCAACCAATGAAAGTGAAAAATAAACAACGTGGCTTTACTTTATTGGAAGTGATGGTTGTTATTGTTATTTTAGGTTTGTTAGGCAGTGTTGTTGTTCAAAACTTGATGGGCAATATGGATACCGCAAAACTTCAAAAATCAGTACAAGATATTAATGCATTAGAAACGTCGTTAAGTATGTACAAAATGGATAACTATAACTACCCAACGACTGAACAAGGCTTAGAAGCTTTAGTTGAAGAAACTGACGTTGAACCTTTACCGCGTCGTTTTCCAAACGGGGGTTATGTTAAACGTTTACCTGACGATCCTTGGGGCAACGCCTATCAACTATTAAATCCAGGCGAAAATGGTGATATTGATATTTTTACCATGGGACCCGACGGTGAACCTGGTACAGAAGACGATATTGGCAACTGGAACCTTGGCGACTACCAGTAGTTTTGGTGAACTCTTAATATGAAGCATTATTCCAAAAACAGCACAGTAGTTAACGGTTTCACTTTAATTGAAGTGATGTTGGTTATTGTGCTGGTGGGTTTAATGGTTTCGGTTGTTCAGTTTAGTGCTTCAGGTGATAAAGCCGAAGAAACACTTGAACTCTCGAGTAAACGTTTTGCTGGCGTTTTTAATATTGCTGCTGAATATGGCATGCTAAATAATATTGAATTAGGCTTAGTTATTGGCAAAAAAGGTTATCAGTTTTTAGGGTACGACGGCATAACGTGGTCGGATATCTCTGATAATGAATTATTCAGTCGCTATAAATTACCTGAAGGTGTTGAGTTGATTTTACAACTTGATGACTTGCCAATTGAAGAACCACAATTATTTGATACTGAAGTATTTAATGAGTTGCAAGCGGCTAATAAAGAGAACGACTTAGATGAAGACGTAGCTAAAGATGATGACGGTAATAATATAGAAAAAAAAATACTTATTCCCCAAATTTACATACTCTCAGGCGGTGAAATAACACCGTTTAGTCTGCGTTTTCAATTCGTTAAAAATAATTACACCGAAGCAAAACTTTATTTTAAGGCGACCGGTTTATACACCACACCGATAACCGTTGAAGGGCCACTCTTTGATGATGAATAAGGTGAAACGGGTCATTAAAACGGCTTCATTAGGCTTCACTTTAATTGAAGTCATGTTAGCGATGGCTATTTTTTCAATCGCGGGTATTGCGTTGTTAAGTGCAGCAGACAATAACTTTAAGAATTTAAGTCATTTAGAAAATAAAGTATTAGCCAATTGGGTGGCTTCAAATCAATTAGTTGCGATGACATTAGATCCAACATGGCCACCAAAAAACAATAAAAAAGGCACCGTAGAAATGGCTGGCCAAGAATGGTTTTGGCTACAAAAAGTGCTTAAAACAGAAAATAAGAATATGCGTGCTATAACGATTGAAATTCGTAATAAAGAAGATGAAAAGTTAGCGATCACTAGTATGGTTACCTATATCTCAAAGAGCCAGCCGTAGTGAAGATTTGCTTGAATAAGCCAACGAATAATGGCTTTACCTTGTTAGAAGTTTTAATAGCTATCGCTATTTTTTCAATGATCAGCATGAGTAGTTTCACTATTTTTAATACGGTATTAAAAGGTAATGAGTCATCTAAAATTCGTACCGAACGCGTTAATGAATTACAGCGAGGCTTTTTACTTATCGAGCGTGATTTACTGCAAATTGCTAAACGCAGTATTCGATTAAATGGCGAAGCTCCCCAGCAAGATTTTTTATATACTGACAGCAATAGTTTTTCAAATGGCGAAAGTACCTTAGCTTTTGTTCGCAACGGATGGACAAATCCAGGTCTACTATTACCGCGTAGCAATATGCAATCAGTCGCTTATCAATTAAATGAGGGAACCTTTGAGCGACTTCATTTTAATTTTGTTGACGCTATCCAAGGGCAAGAGCCTAAAAGAAGAAAGTTAATCACCGAGATTGAAGCGCTAAATTTTGAGTTTTTTTATGACAAAAAATGGCAAAAACAAATTATAAATAAAAGTTTACCTCGAGCGATTGCTGTTGAGCTAATAACTAAAGATTATGGGCTTATAAGACGAGAATTTTTAGTGGCGGGTGATGATGTCTAAATTTAAAGCCTACGTATTGTGCTGTTCGTTATGGGAGGTCTAATGAAGAACTCTCAGTGCCGTACTGATATGAGTAAGTCGACCGCTAAAAAAGTGACCGGTGTGGCGTTAATTACTGTTTTGCTTATCGTCGCGTTAGCCGCCGTATTAGCCACACAGATGACTGCGCGCTTGCAGTTGCAGATGCAACGTACTAATAATGTTACGCTAAATCAGCAGGCTTATTGGTATGCGATGGGCGCAGAAGCGTTTGCAAAAAGAATATTAATCAATGTTTTTAAAGATGAAAAAGACGTAACGCATTTAGAACAAATTTGGGCTCAAGGCGAAACAAGTTATCCTGTTGACTTTGGACAAATTACCGGCGAAATTTTTGATATGCAAGCCTGTTTTAATTTAAATGCTTTAAGGCCTGATGATAATGCTACTCCTACGGGCACTCAAAGGCGCCCAATAGAAGACGCTTTCCAAAAATTAATTATGTCGCTTAATGTTGAAGGTGTTAGTCAGTTTGATGCTGAATACATGACCGATGCATTGGTTGACTGGCTTGATCAAAACAGCGCTATAGCCAGTGCTGGTGGTGCTGAAGATAATGATTACTCTGCAAAAGAGTTTCCTTATTTACCCGCTAATTATTATTTGGCCAGTATTACCGAACTACGCTTAATTGAACACTTTACTGTGCCGGTTATTAATAAATTAAAAGAGTATGCTTGCGTAATACCTAATAATAATCTTCATAAAATGAATATAAACACCATAAGAAGCGACCAACCTGAATTGTTGGAGGCTTTTTTAGGTATTCCTTTAGCGGATGCAGAAAATGCCTTGGCTAGCCGAGAGGGTGCTGGTTTTAAAACACGAGATGAGTTTTTTAATTTAGCCGATATATCAAAACATACAAAAATAACCAATGATCAAAAAGAGCAGTTCGATGTTGTTAGCCATTATTTTAAACTAAAAAGTATCGCTAGTTTTAATGACAGCTACTTCGCGTTGAGCACTTTAATGAAAGTTGAAAGCAATAATAATATCTCCGTAGTGAGTCGTACCATAGGACGAGAGTAATGACCGAAAAGTTATATATCCGATTAGGTACTAACGCAAAAGACGTAGTGCACTGGGTAATATTTAGTGACGATCAAGAAGGCATCATTGCCAGTGGTGAACTCCCCAATGCCAATGCGTTAGAGCAATTAGCTGAGAAAGCCAAACAACGTGAAGTCATTACGTTTGTGCCAGCCAGTGATATCAGTTTGAAAAGTTTAACGGTACCCAGTAAATCTTCAAAAGCGATGCGCTTAGCTGTGCCGTATATGCTTGAAGATGAATTAGCACAAGATGTTGAAGAGTTATTTTTCGCTTATAGTGATATCAAAATTGTCGGTAGTGCGCACAATTGCTTTGTTGCAATTATCGAATCTGCTCAGTTGGCATTATGGCAAGGGTGGTTAAAAAGTGCAGATATTACCTGTAAAAAAATCATCCCAGATGTACTTGCAATGCCACTGACTAATGAAGTGAATGTTGGTAGTGCAATTGTATTAGGTGAGCAAATACTGATACGCCAAGGACAATGGCAAGGGATCACCATAGACAGCAACACTTGGCCGTTAATTAGTCAGTCACTTAGTGGTACTCAAACAGTAGAGAAAATTAGCAGTGAGCAAAAATCAGTAGCGGATAATGATAGCAATAATGACGTACCCAACAGTTTCTCATTAAATGCTTATTCAATATTACCTGAAACCATCGCTAAACTGACCATCAATGCGATGCCAGAAGAGCTGCCTTTGGCGTTATTAGCCGCTACATATAATCATGAAAAAGCGGGTAAGTTCAATTTACTACAGGGTGACTTCAAAGTTAAAGAACAGCGCTCACCCGTGCTAAAAAGTTGGTTTTTGGCCGCAGGTATTGCCATGTTCGCTTTATTGCTTAATGTCGGTATTAAAGGTGCCGAATTAATACAGCTTCATAGTCAACAGGCTGAAATTGAACAGCAAATCATTAGTACCTATAAAAAGGCTTTTCCAAAAACTAAGCGAGTTCGAGTCTCAACTATTCGCTCCCAACTTAAGCAGAAACTCAAAGAAGTAGGAGGGGCTAGTGGAGAAAGTGGCTTTTTAGCTATCTTAACTCAAGTGCAACCAGCGTTAGCTTTAGTGCCTGAAATAAAACCCCAAACGTTGAAGTTTGATGGTAAGCGCAACGAGATTCGTATGCAGGCAATTGCCAGTGATTATCAGTATTTTGATAAGTTAAAAATCGCTCTTGAAGAGAGTAATCTGACGGTATCTATGGGCGCGCAAAATAATCAAGGTGATCAAATTTCTGGCTCATTCAGCATAACCAGTAATGATGATAATCAGCAATCAACAAACACAAGTAAGGGGCGATAATGAAAACGTGGTGGCAACAATTAAAAAGCTCTGAGCAACGACTCGTTGCTATGATGAGCTTTGTTGTAGTGCTGTTTTTATTTTACAGCGCAGTGTGGCAACCATTGGTTACTAATACTGATAAAACTCAACAAAAAATCATGCGCCAACAAGCGCTTTATACCTGGGTGCAAGAAAATACCCTGCGCTATCAACAGTCACAAAAAAGAGTGGCATCATCAGCCAGCAATGCCAGCCTTTCTAGTATTGTTAACAGCAGTGCCGGTCGTAATAATATTTCGATAGCTCGCTTGCAACCTCAAGGTGAAGACTTACAAGTATGGATTGATGAAGTCCCCTTTACACAGTTACTTAGTTGGCTTGAATTTTTAGCCAATAATGAAAGTTTATTAGTGAAAAGTATTGATTTAAGTAAAGCCGATCGCAACGGTGTTGTTAGAGTTCGTCGCTTACAATTAGGAAAAGGTTAATGAAAAAGTGGTTTGCTTACGGAGCAATGTTCTTTAGTTTATATTTGATTTTTTTAATTGCAACTATGCCTGCAGCTTGGGTGGTTAGCTTTATTAATTTACCAAAAAACAGCCAAGTATCTCAACTTTCTGGCACAGTGTGGCAAAGTTATGCAAAACAAGTCCGCATTGATAATGTCGACATTAACAATGTCAGTAGTGAGTTAAGTTTCCTCTCATTATTGATGCTTGACCCGACAATTAAGTTAACTTTTGGCGGTGCCTTAGTCAGTGGACCAGAAGGTAGGTTGACAGCAAGCCAATTGCTTAAGCAGATAAAAATTACTAATGTTGATATCACAGTAGCTGCACAACAAATTACGGAAAAGCTTAATCTAGCTATCCCGATGCAAGCCCACAACCTTATTGAACTCAGTGTTGATGAATTTATACTCGGCAAGCCTGTATGTCAGCAAATGAAGGGCTTAATAAAATGGAACAAGGCAGCTATCACCGCATTATCAGAAAAAGCAAATTTAGGTACGTTATCTGCTGAGTTGGCTTGTGAAAAAGGGGCGCTTGCGTTTATCATTGCCCCTGAAAACGATCTTGGACTCACGTTTACCGCTTATCTGCATAATACCAATAGAGCTTCTGGAAATGGTTATTTAAAGCCAGGTGCGAACTTCCCTGAAAAATTAAAGCCACTGCTGTCCTTTATTGGCAAAGCTGATAACCAAGGGCGCTATCGATTGAATTTTTAAGCCATTTAATACGGTGATTAATCGTTACTTAGGCTAAACCTATTTCATCCTGGCTTTACGTCAGGATGAATAATAGCCATTACTTAATGGGATATTTCTTTATTTCATCAATTAATGTTCTAAAGTCTGATGTAGATGGGTAATCGTTAACAATATGTGGTGTTTTCTGACTATCTGGGTTTTCAACCGCTAATAAATGTTCAAAACCATAGCGTTGAGCCGATGCTAAAATATTGATACTATCATCAACAAACAAAGTGTTCTCTAGGCTAAAACCTTGTTTCTCTTGAAGACGTTGCCATAATAATTGTGATTCTTTGGTAACACCAAATTCATGCGTAGAATATAAAACATCAAAATATTTATCGAGTTGCGTGCGTTCAATCTTAAGCAACAAGCTATCTGGGTGAGCATTAGTAACCAGTATTATTTCTCGTCCACTCTCTCGTAGTGCCACCATAAAATCATGAGCATCATGGCGTAAGCTAATTAAGTGTTGTACTTCACGTTTTAATGCTTGAATCGGTAATTGGGTTTGTTCAGCCCAGTAGTCTAAACAGTACCAGTCAATGGTCCCAGCAACTCTTTCATAGTGGCTTGCTAAGTTTTCTTTTGCTTGCTCAAGTGAAATCTTTGCATGCTCACTGTAACGTAGTGGTAAATGATGGAGCCAGAAATGGTTGTCAAAATGTAAATCTAAAATCGTTCCATCCATATCTAAAAGTACGGTAGAAATTTTTGACCAATTAAGCATATTATTTTTCCTAAGAGCGATTAATTATTAATTATATCTAAAGTTAACGTGCTATTCTAAAACTATATTATTAATATTTTACTCTTAGGTTTAGCTACCATGAGCAATAGTTTAACACTTCCCAAAGTCACTCAACGTAAGCAAGTTGCCAAGAGTCGCTTGTTTGCTATAGAACAAGTAGATCTCACCTTCAGTAACGGCGTAGAGCGAGAATATGAACGCATGCAAGGCTACGGTCGAGGCGCTGTATTAATTGTACCTATGTTAGACGATGAAACGTTTTTATTAGTACGCGAGTATTGTGCTGGCACCCATACATATGAGCTTGGCTTCCCGAAAGGACTTATTGATGAAGGCGAAAGTGCAGAGCATGCTGCTAATCGTGAGTTAAAAGAAGAAGTCGGCTATGGGGCGAATAAATTCACCCATGTGCATCGAGTCGCAACAGCACCGGCTTTTTTCTCTGCCTCAATGGAAATATTTCTTGCTGAAAGTTTATATGCAGAAAAACTCCCCGGTGATGAACCTGAAGAGCTAGAAGTTGTCTCATGGAAACTTGCCGACTATCAATCATTACTTGCCCAACCTGACTTTAATGAAGCAAGAAGCATAGCTGCTCTAATGCTGGTAAAAGATTTAGTTAAGAATATTTTAAAATAACACTCAAAAGAAAAAGTAAGTGAAGATTAATGAACAATGAAACGTTACTCGCCATCGCGATAGAAAGTGCAAAAAAAGCAGGCCTAGAAGTTACTAAGCATTACAAGTCGGGCAATTACACGTCAGAAATTAAAGAAGATAATAGCCCCGTTACTAGTGCTGACTATGCGGCTAACGATGTATTGATGCAAGAGCTGTCACGCTTGGCACCTGGCATTCCTATTATTTCTGAAGAAGTTGGTGCATTAGCGCTTAATCAAAGAAAAAATTGGTCACGATATTGGCTACTCGACCCTATTGATGGGACAGGTGAGTTTATTAAAGGCAGTGGCGATTTTGCTGTTAATGTCGCTTTGGTGGAAAATGGCTGGCCAAGTATTGGTGTTATTCACGCACCAGATCACCAACTTACCTACTATGGACAAAATAAGCTTGGCGCTTTTAAAGAAAGCCATACCGGTAGCCAGCAAATTCATGTCGCTAAATATGATGGCAAACGAAAAATCAAAGTGGCGGTAAGCCGCCGACAAGAGCTCAGCCTAATGGGGCAATACCTTAACAACGAAAACTTTGCTTTTGAATATGTGGCATTAGGCAGTTGCTCACTGAAAAACTGTCTAATTGCTGAAGGTGGTGCAGATTGTTACTTACGTATTGGTCCTACAGGTGAGTGGGATACAGGAGCGAGCCATTGTATTATCGAACAAGCGGGAGGCTCAATAATTGATAGTGAGTTTTTACCGTTAACTTATAATCAACGGGAAGGATTAATGAATCCTGACTTTATGACTTTAGGTGCGAGTAATATTCCGTGGCAAAGTATTGTGACCCCTCATCGAGCGCGACGCTCTTAATTTTTATTTTATTTTCAAAGGACCTATTATGCGTATTATATCTACTTTTATTTTAAGCCTTTCACTCCTGCTTACGGCACCAGCCTATAGTGCTTGGCAGTTGGACTCTAAAAATTCATCGTTAACTTTTGTGTCGATTAAAAAAGGCACTGTGGCTGAAAGTCATAGCTTTAAAGAATTTACGGGTGTTATCAACAATAGCGGCCTGGCAAATGTGACCATTGACCTAAGCAGTGTTGACACCAATATTGCGATACGTGATCAAAGAATGGCGGAGTTTCTCTTTGAAACAGCTACTTTTGCACAAGCGAGCTTTAGTGCGCAACTTAATCGTGCAGATATTGATGCGATAACTATCGGTTCAAGTCAGAAAATGTCACTTACGGGTAGCCTGAATTTACATGGTCACCAGCAAGAACTTACATTGAATGTTATGGTGGCTAAGCTATCAGCAAATCATATGCTAGTGAGCACCTTAAAGCCGGCTATCATTAAAGCCGAAGACTTTGCGTTAGTGGCAGGTATTAATAAATTAAAATCATTAGCAAATCTACCAAGCATTGCTTATGCCGTGCCGGTAAGTTTTGTATTAACTTTCACCCAATAGCAAATAAGTAACGAACATCCACAGGGTGTTCGTTGCTATAAAATAACTATTGCGTTTGTTCTTGTTCTTGCTCGTTTTGTTGTTGTTCAAACTGATCAATAGGTAAAATATTTACCGTATCATGAAGCTCTGAATAAACTAAAAACGCACTACCATTAGCAAGTTGTATTTTTACTTGCGCCACTTTTTCGGACAAAGACACATCGTCCGCACCATATTCGGTACCTTCACGTAAAACAAACTCTCGAATAATACCTGTTAACGTATCGGGTTGTAGATCTTTGTAGGGGATTATCATAGGTAGCTCTCTAAAAAATTTGGAACACGATGTTCTAGCCAAAACTTTGGTCTTAAGGGATTATTACCATTGATAAAGCCAACATGCCCCCCTTTTTTACTGACCTCAAAACATATGTTACTGGGAATACTGCTAATATCACGGGTATTTTCATCACATAAGAAAGGGTCGTCATTTGAATGAATAATTAAGCAGGGTTGTTTAATTTTATCCAAAATAAAACGTCCACTCGCCTGATGATAATAATCTTCAGCGCTCTCAAAACCGTTAATAGGGGCTGTTACCAGTTGATCGAATTGCCAAATGGTCTTAATTTCATCGAGCTTATGGGCCAGTCTTTGCGATAGCGGAGCAGAGAGTAGATTACTGTCCATTTTATCCTTAATACTGTCTTTGAGCATGCCCACTAGATATTTCTGATATATACGCGAAAAGCCTTTGTTAATCCGCTTGCTACAACTGGCCAAATGTAGAGGGGCACAAATGATTGCAGCGGCTTGATAAGGATTATTAGGTTCTTTTGCTAAATAGCGCGCTAGTACATTACCCCCTAAAGAAAAGCCAATAATTGTCATTGGAAGCTGTGGATATTTTTTCTTTAAAAATTGCGTTAAATAACTAATATCATCAGTATCGCCACTATGATACGAACGTGCTTTTCTATTGACTCGTCCACTACAGCCCCTAAAATGCATCAGTACTCCGATCCACTGTTTCTCTTTAATAGCCGATAACATTCCTTTAGCATAATGACTGTTAACTGAACCTTCTAAACCATGAAGAACAACCACTAAAGGACGAGTTTCATTAGGTTTAGGTTTATCGGTCCATGCTAAATCAATAAAGTCGCCATCAGGTAACTCCACTGTTTCATTGCAAGTTTCTAGCTGTTTTCTAGATCTTAAAAATTTTGCAATAATAGTTTGGCAATGAGGATTGTGTAGCCACCAAGCTGGAGTGAATTGACTTTGAGTAAACATTTAAAGTTATAGTGGTCTGTTGTGGTTTATCAGTTTTATTATTGTATGTGAATTGAAAATAAATAGATATTTTTAGGCTAAAAAAAAGCTTACAAGGCTAAACGCCATCATAAACTTGTTGTCTTATATTCGTTGATTAATGAGTATACCTTTTCATCATTTTCTTCACGTGATTTGTTTTGACGTTCAATTACATTGAGCGTAGAGGAAGATTGATTAATAGATAAGTTAATAAGCACACCTCAGTATTTAAGATTAATTGTGCAGATAATGCATGACAATCAACATAGACAAGTGCTGTTAGTATAACAAAAAACAATTATCCTTCGTTATTCAGATGAAAGTTGAGCTAAACCTTCTAAAATAGGGCAGTCAGGGTTATCGTCACCATCACATTGATCAGCTAGTTTTTGTAATATTGTTCTCATTTGCTCTAGCTCCAATATTTTTTCATTTATCTCCTGTAAATGACTCAACGCTAGTTGCTTCACGTGTCGACTTTCTCTATCAGTATCGAGCCAGAACTTGAGCAGTGACTGAATCTCAATCATGGAAAAACCTAAATTTCTCGAACGACGGATGAATCCCAATTGTTGTATGTGTGCTTGGTTATAAAGTCGATAACCTGCATCTGTGCGACTCGTTTTTTTTAATACGCCAATTTCTTCATAGTATCGGATCATTTTGGCCGACACCACTGTTAAGTTAGAGGCTTTACCTATGGTGACAAGTTTCGCCATGTTATTTCTCCTTAAGAGTCCAACGTTGCAATAACAATGCGTTACTGACGACAAATAAGCTACTAAATGCCATCGCAGCTCCGGCAATAATAGGGTCAAGATACCCAAAGGCTGCTAGTGGAATTCCCACAGCATTAAAGATAAATGCCCAAAAAAGGTTTTGCTGTATTTTACGATAAGTTAGCCTTGCAATGATCAATGCCGTGGGTACTAGGCTTGGTTTACTGCGCATTAACGTGAAAGAAGCTGCGCTAACGGCAACATCAGTACCAGACGCCATTGCCATACCCAAATCTGCTTGGGCTAGCGCTGGCGCATCATTAATGCCATCACCAACCATAGCAACCTGATAACCTTGCTCTTGATATTGCAGAATATATTTTGCTTTATCTGCAGGCAACACCTCAGCTTTAAAATCGTCTAACTGTAATTCTGTCGCTACCGATGTTGCACTCGCTTGATTGTCACCGGTAAGCATAGCAACCTTTATACCTTGTTGTTGCAGTAGCTTCACAGCCTGCAGCGCATCAGACTTCAATTTATCACTAAAACAAAACAGCCCAAGTAATGTGATCTTATCTTGCTGCTGACTAGCCAACCAAGAAACAGAGGCACCTGGTATTTTTATGTGTTCGGTTGGAAGTTTTACCCCTAACTCCTGCATCCAATGACTACTGCCCATCAAGACTAAATTGTCACCAATGTTGCCTTTGACACCATAACCCGCGACAACTTGAAATTCAGCGACAGGTATTGGTTGTGTTTCGCTGGCTAATGCTTTTTCAACCACAGCTTTGCCTAATGGGTGCTCACTATTTATTTGTAAGGAATAGGCCAGCTGCAATACTGCTTCTTCACTACCACTGATGACCCTCATCTCATTTACAACGGGTTTGCCTTGGGTCAAGGTGCCTGTTTTATCAAATACCACTAAATTTATTTCTTTTGCCTGCTCTAACGCCACTGCATCTTTAACCAATACGCCTAATCTGGCAGCGGTTCCTGTACCTGCCATTATGGCTGCTGGAGTTGCTAAACCAAGTGCACATGGACAGGCAATCACTAAAACGGCTACCGCATTGAGAATGCCATTGGTCCAGTCATCAAATACTAAACCCAACACCAATAAGGTGGTAAGTGCGACCAATAACACCACAGGAATGAAGATACTACTGACTTTATCTACTATTGCTTGTACGGGAGCTTTTGCACCTTGGGCTTGCTCTACTAATTCAATAATTTTAGATAAAGTAGATTCGCTACCAACATTCGTGGCAAGGATCTCCAAAATACCGTCCAAATTAAGTGAGCCACCCGTGACAACGTCACCTTCTTTTTTACTTAACGGAATTGATTCACCACTAATTAACGCCTCATCCAGATGACTCTGGCCCTGCAAAATTTCACCGTCAACAGGGATGCTTTCGCCCGGTATTACTTTAACTTTTTCACCTGATTTTACTGATGAAGCGGCCACTTTTTGCCATTTACCTAAGCGCTGCACTGTTGCCTCAACAGGTTTCAAATTTTCCAATGCTCTAAGTGCATCAGTTGTTCGGCGTTTTGCTTTGTGTTCTAAATATTTACCCAGCAGAACCAAGGTTATTACTGCGCTACTACTTTCAAAATACAAGTGCGGCATGCCATGAGCGCTATTAAAGCTCCACCACAAATACAAAGATAGTCCGTAGGCTGCACTGGTACCTATGGAGACAAGAAGATCCATGTTGCCCATGCCAGCTTTTAATGCTCCCCAGCCTGCACGATAAAAGCGAGCGCCAAAATAGAACTGTACTGGCGTAGCTAATAGCCATTGCCAAACTGGCGGTAACATCCACTGTTGGGAAAACAACATGCCTAACATGGGTAACACCAGTGGCAAGGTAAGTAGGCCTGCTCCCAATACGGGCCAACATGCTTTAGTATAAAAAGGCTGATGTTGGCTGGGCTTTTCTATCACGCTGTCATTGTTCAACGGGATAAAAAGGTAACCGGCTTGTGTCACGGCTTGGGTTAGTTGTTCATCCGTTACAAAGGATAAAGTTTTTACTTGTACGTGCTCGGTGGCTAAATTGACCGATGCATCGACCACACCGGTTACTTTTAACAATGCCTGTTCGACCCGCGTCACACAAGAGGAGCAACTCATCTTTCCAATACCAAATTGCTTTACCTTTACGGGCACTTGATAACCAGCCTCAATAACAGCGGTAATTAATTCACTATGACTGGCAGTGCCTTGAATAGTAGCCGTATCTGTAGCTAGGTTAACGGTAACATCTGTCACGCCAACCACTTTGTGTAAGGCCTTTTCAACACGACCGACACATGAAGCACAGGTCATACCGTCAATTATAAATTGTGTAGTTGTATTCATAAGCTTCTCATCTTAATTGAATTGTAGAACTAAGTTGAGGTTAAAGCTTACCACGGTAGTAGGGTCAACTGTTTTAGTATAAAAAGTGTTATAAGTAACAATTTATAATTTAACGGTGAACACCGTATTTTAAGGAGGAGTACAACAATCTTAATGACTGCTTTTTTAGATCAGCGATACCTGAGGTTAAATCTTTAATGTCTATATTCGTATCAAACAGTAAAATATACGCCTGCAAAATTTTAGGTTGCTAAAGACTCCTCTTTGGCAGCTATTGCCCTTAGGGTTATATTGTAGAAATTAACTACTTCAACGTTTAATTAAATTTTTTGAAAGATATTTTCGGTGCTTAAACGTAATAATTGCAGTTGCTGACTTTATTTAACGGTTTCCACCTTAATTTAGAAGGTTGCAACTTTAATCAACTTATACAGGTTTTTACCTAATTATTTTCATTGATGTTTTTAAGAAAATAATAAACATAAAAAGCACCAATACCTAAAAGAATTGCTAATCCGCCAAAAGAATAAAGTACAACGGGATCATTAATAATCATATCGAAAAAGTTCATAATAGACTCCATAAAAATAATTGAGTTATAACAAAAATGGCTATAACGTAATGTTATAGCCATTTTAAATCGTGGGTTACTTTATGGTTGTGATATAGATCAATGAACCTTAAATTTATCCCTTAGATTATTGTCTTATTTTTTAGAGCTAAGGTTTTATTGTTTAGCTTTTAATGCTTCTTGTTCGATAATTTGTTGATAAAGTCGGTCAGCCTTTTCCCTTGCTTGAGCTATTTCTACATTGCTGAGTTTTAAGGAGTCCATATCGCGACTTTTTCCTGCATTTTGATAACCATTACTTGCGGAAATAATATTCCATATAAAAGACATCTCTACACTTTTCTCAACACCCAATCCTTCAAAATACATCAGTGCTAAATTAAACTGGGCTAGGGCGTAGTTTTGCTTTGCCGCAGTTTCATACCAACGTGCGGCTTTTGGATAGTCTTTATATGTACCCGTGCCATTGAAATACATAACACCAAGATTAAATTGTGCGGCAACGGAGTCTCTTATCGCTGCTCTTTCCATCAGTGCAAAAGCGGTTTTTAAATCTTTTTTAACGATGACTCCGTCAGAATACATCAGTGACAAACTAAATAGTGCGTCGGGGTGATTTTGTGAAGCGGCTAAGGACATTAATTCCAACGCTTTTTTGGGATCTTTTGTAACGCCGTAACCATTTAAATAAATAAGCGCCATTTGATACTGCGCAGGAGAATACTCCTGAGCAACTAAGGGTTCAAATTCATTTATAGCCGCTTTAAAAGCACCACGGTTTAATTCATAAATGCCTTGGTCAAGATCACCTTGATAAGCAAAGCTCGAAACACTACTTACTATAGATAGACAAAAAAGGGCGAATATTGTTTTTTTCATAACGTTCTCATTATTTTAATCGTATGATTATTAAGTGTAGCAAGTAATATAATTTAATGATTAATTTTTACAGTGAAGCTTGCAACATAATTTCTTCAATTTGTTCTTCTAATTCGAGCCAATACATTTCATTTTCTTCAACATCTGCTTTGAGCTTAGCTTGTTGCTTAATGAGTACGGCTAAGCGTGCTTTATGTTCACTTTGATATATCTCACTTTCGGCTAATACTCCTTCAACTTCAGCTAATTCAGTTTGCAGCAGTTGCACTTTCTTCTCGTATTTATCGGCTTGTTTACGCAGTGGAGATGCTTTTTTACGTAATTCAGCTTGGTCTTTGCGTAATTGTTTTTTATCAACAACCTCAAGAGACTTTGCGGGTTTAGTATTTTTCAGTGTTTGTTTTTTGTCTTCATTAAGCCATTGTTGATAGTCATCAATATCACCAGAGAACTCGCTAACTTGACCATTGGCAACTAAGAAAAACTCATCAACACACGACTCTAATAAAAAGCGATCATGGGCAATCAAAATAATAGCCCCTTCAAAGTCTTGTAAAGCAAAGACAAGTGCTTGACGCATTTCTAAATCAAGATGGTTAGTGGGCTCATCGAGGAGAAGTAATTGTGGCTTTTCATTAACAATTAACGCCAATACCAGACGTGCTTTTTCTCCACCTGACATGGTACTTACCGGAGAGAGTGCTTGGTCGCCAGTAAAACCAAAGCTACCTAAAAAATTGCGCGCTTGTAGCTCTGTAGTCTCAGGTTTAGCACGAACAATATGATCAATCGCACTACTTGGCATATGTAATTGTTCAAGCTGATGTTGAGAGAAGTAACCAACAGTTAAGTCTTGGGCGCAATAACGCTCGCCTTTAATTAAGGCAATATCGCCGGCTAATGACTTTATTAATGTCGACTTACCCGCACCGTTTCGTCCTAAAAGACCGATTCTACTACCGGGTACCAGTGTGAGACCGACATCACGTAAAATAATGGTTTCTGGATTATAGCCACAGGTTGTCTCTTTTAACGCTAATAACGGATAAGGCAATGTTTCCGGTGTTTTGAAACTGAAGGTAAATTGGCTATCAACATGTGCGGGTGCTAAGTCAGGTAATTTTTGTAAACGCTTTAAACGACTTTGTGCTTGTTTTGCTTTACTGGCTTTTGCTCTAAAGCGATCGACGAATGAGGTTAAGTGAGCAACTTCTTTTTGCTGTTTTTGAAATTGAGCATCTTGTTGTGCTAAATGTTCCGCGCGCTGACGCTCAAAGGCGCTATAATTACCCGAATATAATTTTGCTTGTTGATGTTCAATATGAAGAATTTGTTCAATAACGTCATCGAGAAAATCACGATCATGTGAAATAAGCACTAAAGTACCGGTAAAGCGTTTTAACCAACGCTGTAACCAAATTACCGCATCTAAATCTAGATGGTTAGTGGGTTCATCGAGTAAAAGTAAATCTGCGCGGCTAATTAACGCTTGAGCCAAGTTAAGACGCATGCGCCAACCACCAGAAAAATCCTTTACGGCATCACCTAGTTGTTCTTGTAAAAAACCTAAACCATGCAATAACTCGCTGGCACGGGCGGGTAAACTGTAGCCATTTATGGCGTCAATATGGTTGAGAATTAAGGCTTCTTGGTTGCCATCATCATTTAATCGAGCTTTCTCAAGTTGTTGCTCAAGTTGACGAAACTCTTTATCTCCGTCCATCACATAATCTAAGGCGGATTGCTCGAGGGCGGGAGTTTCTTGTTTTACTGTCGCGACATCCCAGCCTGAAGGCATATTTACATCGCCCCTATCGGGCTGTAACTCACCTAATAAGGCCGCAAATAAAGAAGATTTTCCACAGCCATTAGCGCCAACTAAGCCGACTTTGTGATTAGGATGAATAGTAAAGCTTGATGATTTTATGAGGTTTTTAGCGCCTCTATCTAAGCTTAAATCGGTGGCTATGATCATTGTGTGTTATTACTCATTTTAATTCAGGCCGCTATTGTCCTTTTCCTATCGACAAGATTCAAGGTAAAATAATACAACTCGATTTTATTTGGATTGAAACACATGAAAAAAAGATTTATTGCTGGCGCTATTTGCCCGAAATGTAATGCTATGGACACCATGGGATTAACAAAAGAAAATAATGTTGAAAAAGTTACTTGTGTTAGCTGTGGGCATCAAATGTCACAGCCAGAAGAGCATGTCGTTAAAGAAATCCGTCCGCAAGAGCAAGTGATTGGTATTTTTAAGCAAGAATAAATCATTATTTTACCAAGCTGAAATATTTCAGCTTGGTATTTATTTGAATGAAAGCTCAGGTTAAGAGTTAATAATGTGGTGGTGGGGGTTCGATATCTTGCGACTGATTTTGACCCGGATTATTATCTTGAACACGACTTGCGATTAACTTTAGCTGTGCCCTAATGTCTGAAATTTCTAATTGATGAACAGCAAGTTCATTATTCAACTGTTCAATAACATCGTCTTGAAAGGCATTACGAGATTGCAGCGTTTCAATGTTTTCTTGTAATTCGATGATTGTTTTTTGTATTTCTGTTGTCATAATTTGGGGTACCTAACGCGACTTTCTTTGCCAAAGCTCAGCGTATCCTGATGAACTTTCGGTGATTATTTGGTTCTTTCCTCGAAAGGCGACACTATACACTACCGCGCCTGCAGCACGTATACTTTCTTTTGGCGTAACTCGCCAGCTGTCAAGCCGCTCTCCGGTTAGTATGCTCCATAGGCTAACTTTTCGAGTTGGGGCTCCTGTTAATAGTTGAGTACCATCATCAGAAAACCTTACTGAGCTAAATATTTCGTGACGGTTATAGTATTGAAGTTGGCTAATGCGTTTACCTGTTTTTAAATCCCATATGTTTGAAGATTTTTTACTGTCGGCAGTAAAAGCAAACCGACCTTTAGGGTCTAGAGCCACCATAGTAACGCGACTGGGATGATTAAATCGATAAATAACCTGCCCACTTTCTGTATCCCATACATAAGCGACGTAATCATTGCCTCCTGAAATAGCGATACGGCCATTGGGGAGCATATCAACCGCATTAATTTTTTCTGTATGACCTAAGAACTCTAAGCGACGGCCATTGCTCATAGTAATGTGAACAACGGTGCCATTACTCTTACCGAGTAAAATAAAGTCACCATTATTGGACAAGGCAATATCACGAATCGTTGACTCACGTACTTTCCAATAACCTTCTGATTGCCCTGTTGCTATATTCCACAACGAAAACGCTTCTCGATTTGCGGTCAGTGCATGGCTATTATTATTGGATATATCGGCTAACAGCACTAAGTTATCGCTACTATCTTGCTGTTGTGACCAGCTGTATTTTAATGCATTCTCTTCTATGTCCCATAAACTTAAGCCATGATAAATAGAAGAGACAACACTGTATTTGCCATCATTAGAAATATTAGCTGCATAAGCACCATCTGTAGCATGTTGCCAACGCTGTACAGGCTTGTCCTCTGCAGGCTGGCAAGCACTGTTCAATAAGGAAAATAGACAGATGAAAAGCAGTGTTAGCTTGTTATTACACTTAATCACAATATTAATACTTTTTTCTTAGTTAATTTATCGTTAGTATAAGCCGCATTGTCTAACAATACATAATATTTAATCAATGGCTTAGGGGGACTTCCTCCAACTGAGTACTAGGTTACGTTAACGGAGAAAAAATGAAATTATTTAAGCCAACTATGTTAGCTATTGCACTTGTGTCAGTGTTTGGCTGTCAAGAAAGTGTAAAACCAACCGAAACAGCGCCTGTTTTAGAAACTGAAATGCAAAAACAAGCTTACAGTTTAGGTGCTTCAATTGGCATGTACATGCAAAAGAATCTTGATCAACATGAGAAGTTGGGTGTTCCACTTGACCAAGCATTAATTACTCGTGGTTTCATGGACAGTCTTGCTGGCAAATCAATCATTGAGAAAGAAGAGATCCAAGCACTATTAATGAGCCTTGATGAACAAATGAAAGCAAAGCAACTAGCAGCAGCAGACGCTGAATCTGAAGCGGCAATTGCTGAAGGCATGAAATTCTTAGAAGAAAATGCTAAAAAAGAAGGTGTACAAGTTACTGAATCAGGTATTCAATACCTTGTTGTAACTGAAGGTGAAGGTGATAAACCTAGCGCTACTGATACAGTAACGGTTCACTATAAAGGTACTTTCTTAAACGGTGAAACTTTTGATAGTTCATATGAACGCAATGAACCAGCAGTATTCCCTTTAAATCGTGTTATTAGCGGTTGGACAGAAGGCGTACAGTTAATGTCAGTGGGCTCAAAGTACACTTTTACTATTCCATCTGATTTAGCTTACGGAAAAAATGGCAACCCGCCACGTATTCCTGGTAACTCAGTATTACAGTTTGAAATTGAATTATTAGACATTCAAAAATCAGCTGAACCAGAAGAAATCACTCAGTAATATTATTACTTTAGTGTTAAAGGAGCCAATTGTGTAAGCAATTGGCTTTTTAATTCATTTTAGAAACTCAAAATATAAACACTCATTTTTCACTCGCCATAAATATCTTACTCACTTTCAAATATATAAGCATTATATGGCTAGTCTTTCGTCGACATATTCAGCTATAGCTAAACTAGAAGTTAAGCCGGGTGAGTCAATACCAAACAGATTCACTAATCCTTTCAAGCCATGCACTTTTTCACTTTGAATGACAAAATCCTTAAAACCATCATTCGGACCTTCTAATTTCGGACGAATACCCGAATAAGCAGGCTGTAATCTTTCGCTATCTAATGAAGGGTAATAGCGTTGAATCGCGGCAACAAATTTAGCTTTTAGAAGCGGAGAGACTTCATAATCAATATCATCTATGTACTGTGTATCGGGACCAAATTTTAATTGTCCGCCAATATCTAATGAGGCGTGAATACCTAAACCATGCGCTTCAGGTAAGGGATAAATGAGTTGTGTAAAAGGACTTCTCCCTTGATATGAAAAATAATGGCCTCGACAATAATAAAGCGTTGGAATATGTGACTTTTTTAAATCACTAATATTTTCGGCAACTTTATTACTGTGTAATCCCCCTGAATTAATTAAATAATCACAATGCAGCTGCATTATTTCATCTTGACTGTTTAAAGTAACAACAAAGCCATCATTATTGTTATCTGCCTTTATAAAGGTGGTTTTTCCAACAAACTGACCATTATTATGCTCAATTTCTGCCAGTAAAGCCTGCATATAACGATGACTATCAATAATGCCTGTTGAAGGGGAAAGTAAGGCAGCGGTGGCATGTAATGCTGGATTTGACTTCTTAAGCTCGTCTGCCGTTAACCAGACGAGATCATTAACATCATTAAGTGCTGCTTGTTTTATGGTTTTCGCTAAACATTGCTCTTCTTCCTCGCCGTGGGCAACCAGTAATTTTCCTAGGCGTTGATGAGGAATGCCTCGATCTTTACAATATTGATAAAGCTTCTCTTTTCCTTGCACGCATAGCTTAGCCTTTAAACTGTGCTGAGGATAATAAATGCCGGCATGAATAACTTCACTATTACGACTACTGGTTTCTTCACCAAAGCCAGCATTTTTATCAATAATGAGCACGTTATTGAGCTTATTGCTAAGTCTTGCCGCAATGGCTAAACCCACAACACCAGCGCCAATAATTATTGCGTCTACTTTTTCCATCATTTTATCTATTCTTTTAGCTTGAATTAAGTGTGGTCGCCCCTTATCTAAATTTCAAGAAAAAGAATGTCTTAAAATTTAGATAAGAGTGTGGGTAAAGGTTCAAAGAACTGACTTATTCTATTTTGGAATAAAAAAGCCTTTTCTATTCTTTTTATTATATGCAAAGTCAGTCTATTATTATTTTACTAAATTTAAATGGGCGAATTGACATTATGTTGCCAAACCAACAGAACTTACAAAAAACTATGCTAGATGCTGACCAACTTTCATCATTACAAAACGCTATTGGCAGTTACTCTCAGTTGCAGCTTGCATGGGCAAGTGGTTACTTAGCGGCTAAATCTGAAGGAGCATCGTTAAGCGTTAGCCCTACAGCTTCAGCTGTTGCAGCTCCTGCGCCTGTATTAACCATTTTATTTGGTTCTCAAACCGGAAATGCTAAAGGTGTTGCTAAAGCGTTAGCCGCACAAGCACAAGCAGAAGGTCTTACCGTCGACTTAAAAAGCATGAGTGACTTTAAGCCAAAAAGCATTAAAAATCTGACTCACCTATTAATTGTCGCCAGTACTAATGGCGAAGGTGAAGCACCCGATGATGCGATTGCTTTACATGAATATTTAGGCTCGAAAAAAGCGCCAAAGCTCGATGATTTACGCTATAGCGTTTTAGCCTTGGGCGACACTAGCTATGAGTTCTTTTGTCAAACGGGCAAAGACTTTGATGATTACTTAAGTAAGCTTGGTGCAAAACAGATTACCGCACGCGTTGACTGTGACGTTGATTACGAAGCTGAAGTAAAAGCATGGTCAGAGACTATTGTTAAAGATGTAAAAGCCTTGTTGGGTAATGAGATTGATAGCCATAATGTTGTGGTAATGCCAACACTTGGCGCGTCTAGCGAATATACTAAACAGGCGCCTTATGCTGCTGAGTTAAGTTTAAGCCAAAAGATCACCGGTCGTGATTCAGCAAAAGATGTTCGTCATATTGAAATCGATTTAGCCGATTCAGGTATCACCTATCAAGCCGGTGACGCTTTAGGTGTGTGGTTTGAAAATGACACCGAGTTAGTCGCCGAACTTATTGCAATACTTGGTTTGTCAGGTAATGAAAATATTGATGTTGGCGGTGAACGTTTATTACTGGAACAAGCATTAATTTCAACATTAGAAATTACTCAAACAGCGCCTAATTTTATTAGCTTTTGGGCGGATAAATCACAAGATAAAGCTTTGCTTACTTTGAGTGAAGATAAAAATGCTGCGCGTGAATATGCGGGTAACCATCAAATTATTGATGTAGTTAAAGCAGCTCCGGCGAAAGTAACAGCACAAGACTTTGTTGATGCGCTTAGAAAGATTACTCCACGTTTATATTCTATAGCCTCGAGCCAAGCTGAGGTTGAAGAAGAAGTACACTTAACGGTGGGCTTAGTTGAATACAGCGAAAATGATCAGTTAAGAAGTGGCGGTGCCTCAAGCTTTTTAGGTAAACGCTTAGCAGAAGGCGGCACAGTTAAGGTTTTCATTGAACACAACGATAACTTTCGCTTACCTGAAAATGGCGATACGCCTGTGATCATGATTGGCCCAGGTACTGGTATTGCTCCTTTTAGAGCCTTTATGCAAGAACGTGAAGCAAGCGAAGCAAGTGGTGATAACTGGCTGTTTTTTGGTGATCAAACCTTCACTCAAGATTTTTTATACCAAGTGGAATGGCAAGGCTATTTAAAATCAGGCTTGTTAACGCACCTTGATTTAGCCTTTTCTCGTGATCAAGCGGCAAAAATATATGTGCAAGACCGTTTACGTGAAAAAGCCAGTGAGATTTTTGCTTGGTTAGAACGTGGCGCACATTTATATATTTGTGGTGACATGAGCCGTATGGCAAAAGATGTTGAGCTTGCCTTGGTGGATATTATTGCTGAGCATGGCAAGTTGAGTACAGAACAAGCACAAGATTATTTAAAAGAATTGCGTAACGCCAAGCGTTTCCAAAAGGATGTTTACTAATGACTACAACAAATAAAGAAATCGTATTAACAGGTCCCGGACCGTTAATTGTAGAAGGTAAACAGGCTGATAACGAACGCTTAAAAGCAGATAGTAATTTTTTACGAGGGACAATTGTTGATGACTTAAAAGACCAAGTCACCGGTGGTTTCACTGCAGATAATTATCATATTATCAGAACTCATGGTATGTATCAGCAAGATGACCGTGATATTAGAACTGAGCGTAGTAAACAAAAATTAGAACCATTGCATAATGTTATGTTACGAGCTCGTATGCCTGGCGGTATCATTAAACCAGAGCAGTGGTTGGCTATTGACAAATTTGCTCAAGAGAGCACTTCATATGGCAGTATTCGCTTAACAACACGTCAAACATTTCAATTTCATGGCGTGTTAAAGCCCAATATTAAATTAATGCACCAAACATTAAATAGTATTGGTATCGACTCAATTGCGACTGCTGGCGATGTTAACCGTAATGTTTTGTGTACTTCTAACCCTATTGAATCAGAACTTCATCAAGAAGCTTATGAATGGGCTATTAAAATTAGTGAACATTTACTGCCTAAAACACGTGCTTATGCAGAGATCTGGCTAGATGGCGAAAAGCTTGAAGGCCCTGAAGGTAAAGAGACACAAGAGCCTATTTTAGGCAGCAACTACTTACCACGAAAATTTAAAACGACTGTTGTTATTCCGCCACAAAATGATATTGACGTTCACGCTAATGATCTCAACTTTATCGCTATTGCTAAAGATGGAAAATTAGTTGGTTTTAACGTACTTGTTGGTGGTGGTTTAGCGATGACTCATGGCGATAAGTCAACGTATCCTCGCAAGGCTGACGATTTTGGCTATGTGTCTTTAGCACATACCTTAGATGTTGCGACCGCTGTTGTAACAACACAACGCGACTGGGGAAACCGAGTTAATCGTAAAAATGCTAAAACTAAGTACACACTTGACCGAGTGGGTGTAGAAACCTTTAAATCGGAAGTTGAGAAACGTGCCGGTATTACTTTTGAAACCTCTCGTCCATACGAGTTCACTGAACGTGGCGATCGTATTGGTTGGGTTGAAGGTTTTGACGGTAAGCACCATTTAGCCTTATTTATTGAAAATGGTCGCTTATTAGATAGCCCGGGTAAACCCCTTAAGTCAGGTGTTGCTGAATTAGCGAAAATACACAAAGGTGATTTTCGTATGACTGCTAACCAAAACTTAATTGTCGCGGGTGTAGCAACTGAAGATAAAGCACAAATTGAAAAAATTGCCCGTGAATATGGCTTAATGAACGACACGGTTTCAAAGCAACGTAAAGATTCTATGGCTTGTGTAGCATTTCCTACCTGTCCATTAGCTATGGCTGAAGCAGAACGCTATTTACCGGGTTTTGTTACCGACGTAGAAGGCATTTTAGCCAAACATGATATGAGTGATGAAAGTATTATTTTACGTGTGACTGGTTGTCCAAATGGCTGTGGTCGTGCGATGTTGGCAGAAATTGGTTTAGTTGGTAAAGGTCCAGGTAAATACAATATGCATTTAGGCGGCAACTTGGCAGGAACGCGAGTACCTAAAATGTATAAAGAAAACTTAAGCGAACAAGATATTCTTGATGAAATGGATATGCTAGTGGCTCGCTGGTCATCGGAAAGAAACAGCAATGAAGCGTTTGGTGATTTTACTATTCGTACCGGCATTATCGCAGAAGTGAAAAATAGTAAGCGAGATTTTCATGACTAAACCTATTATTAATAGTGCTGATATCGCTGCGGCAAAAGCACCGATTAATAACCGTTTTCCTGCGTCTTTACCTAAGCCTTGGCTTAACCAGTGGAACGAGCTATTAGAGCAGCAAACCGCGACTGAACGAGTTGAATGGTCGATGGAAAATTTACCATCGCAGTTCGTTTTGTCTTCTAGCTTTGGCATTCAATCTGCGGTTATGTTGCATATGTTGACGCAAGTCGATGCGAATATCCCGGTGATTGTTACCGACACTGGACACTTGTTTCCTGAAACTTATCAGTTTATTGAACAGCTCAACGAACGTTTGAAATTGAATTTACACGTTTATAGCGCGACAGAAAGTGCGGCATGGCAACAAGCAAAATATGGTGAAGAATGGGCAAAAGATGAAACATCACTCAAAGCTTATAATCGCCGTAATAAAGTTGAGCCGCTAGAACGTGGTTTACATGAGCTCAATGCAGCAACATGGTTTTCTGGCGTGCGTCGTCAGCAATCAGAGCATCGTGAAGGCTTGTCTGTAGTCAGTATTTTACGCGGTCGTTTTAAAGTACATCCTATTATTGATTGGAGTAATAAGGATGTACATGAATACCTAACTAAGCATAACTTGCCCTATCATCCTCTATGGGACCAAGGCTATGTATCGGTTGGCGACACACACAGTACACGGCCATTAACGTTAGGTATGAATGAAAGTGATACCCGCTTTTCTGGCATGGCCAGAGAATGTGGTCTACATACTGACGGTGACGGTATTTAAATAACGCCCAACTTAACGTTTACTATTAAGGACAAACATCTTAGATGCTTGTCCTTTTTTATGTTGGCTACTTTTTGTCGGGAAAAAAACTGCATTTCAGTATCTGTTTTCGTGTTTGTAAGTACAGATCCTGAAACAAGTTCAGGATGACGGGGGTTATAGCAGGATGACGGGTTACAGCAGAATTAAGGGTTATAGCAGGATAACGTTGCTGGTAGCAGTATGAAGAGGCTTGTATCTTTATTGAGAGCTTGAAGTTTAGTGACACGATCTGGTCGATAGTGACAGGGCTTGATGTGAACTCTTGTCGTCATGCTGAACTTGTTTCAGTATCTGTATTTTGGGGGTAAGTACAGATCCTGAAACAAGTTCAGGATGACGGGCTTATAGCAGAATGAAGGGTATAGCAGAATGAAGGCTTATAGCAGGATGGCGTTGCTGGTAGCAGTATCAACAGGCTTGTATCTGTATTGGGATCTTGAAGTTTAGTAACGCGATCAGGTCGATAGTGATAGGGCTTGATGCCCACTCTTGTCGTCATGCTGAACTTGTTTCAGTATCTGTATTTGGGGAGGAAGTACAGATCCTGAAACAAGTTCAGGATGACGGGGTTGGTAGCAGGATGATGGGGCTTATAGCCATATAATGAGTCTGTAGCAGTCAGAGGGGCTTGTATCAGTATCTACATTGGTGGCTCTCAAATCACCAATTCTTATCCTTATCCCTCTATAATTGAAAAATTTTCGCTTAATGCACTTTTTAAATGCTGTAAATAAACATCATCAATATTATCGCTGATCAGACGTGCTAGCTCGCTGCCTATTGGCGTAAATTTATAAAACTTCAGTACACAAGATGATTTTTTTGCGGTAAGCGTTAATGGCTTACCGTTAAAGTTAAAATGGAACGACTCTGACTTGTTCATTGGGCTAGATTCTGTCTCTTGAATAAAGACCAGATGATTATCGGCTAGAATTAATAAATCAGCATAGCTCAACGAAAATTGGTTAAAAGGTATATTCTGTTCTCTATTTTTATTAAAAAAGTTTAGTAAGCCAGGTGTCTGATAGGCTCCTGAAATAATACGTATATTTCTTTTTGTTTGTTCTGTCACCGCTAAACTACAGGCCTTTGCTAACAATTTCGCTTCCGTGATACTCATGGCACGAAAAACCTTGAGGGTTTTAGTGGAAAATGAACCGGGTTGTGATATTTCCCCTGCTAGTATTTTTGCCCACAAATTTTGCATGGTGGTATTACTGACATCTTCGGCGAGTTCGGTAAAGGTACTAAACCAATCAGCATCTGCTTTATGGGTAAACTCGGTAGCAGAACAGTAATTTACTGACTTTTTTATAATAGCTTCAAGATTCTCTTGTTTTCGTAATGCGGCAATCCGTGCTCTTTTTTGGGTTCTTTCTTCTAATGGCATCTGTTTTTCTGAAGAAATTAAGCCACCATCAAGTACAAAGTTTTTAGCCAAGGCAAGCAGTTGCATTTGGGAAGAAACACCGGCATTTTTTTTATTGCCGCTATTTTTAGCCGTAGATTCTGTTGTTTTTATTACTTCAGTGTTAACCGGTTCCTCAGCAATAACCAGCGGTGCAGTTGAGGGTTCGTTGATGTCTTTCATAAAAATTACCGTAACTAATATATTATTTTCATTACTATTTTTTCTAAGCATACGCTGGAAAATTAAAATCAGCAATATTCTCTTTATTCATCTAAACTTAACATAAATTAAGGAAGCAATTGAAATTATGAATATAATTGTAATTCTAGGTTGAATATTATTTAACTGACTCTTATTATGTAGTTTATTGGAAATATGATTCATAATAAAATTTGATGTGAAAAAAAACCTTAATCAGTAGTATTTTTCTGGTTAAATGAGGACGATATGCAGGCTTCTGAAAATAATAATGACGACTTTTTATTTATTGATGATAGTGATGAAGAT
Organism: Colwellia sp. BRX8-7; assembly: GCF_014077275.1. Classification (NCBI taxonomy): domain Bacteria; kingdom Pseudomonadati; phylum Pseudomonadota; class Gammaproteobacteria; order Alteromonadales; family Colwelliaceae; genus Colwellia; species Colwellia sp. BRX8-7. Next base: position 116,016 of record NZ_JACGVP010000011.1, read on the forward strand.
GAAATTCTAAATGATGGCAGTGCTGAAACGTGGAAGGTTCTGATTGTTGATGACGATCCCGAAATTCACTCTGTTACTCAGTTAGCACTCTCAGATCTCGTCGTCTTAGGTAAAAATCTAGAGTATATACATGCTTACTCTGGGCGTGACGCATGTCTGCTTATTGAAGAGCACGAGGACATCGTTTTGGTATTACTAGATGTTGTTATGGAAACGGATGATGCGGGCTTAAATGTTGTAAAACATATTCGAGAAACTTTATCTCGTCAAGATATACGTATTGTTTTGAGAACCGGTCAACCAGGCTATGCTCCTGAAGAAAGTGTTATCAAAGATTATGATATCAATGACTATAAAACCAAAACAGAGTTAACTCGTCGCAAGTTAGTGACTACCGTTTATGCCGCTATTCGTTCATATCAACAAATTCATTCGGTTAATCAAAACCGCTTGGGCCTCGAAAAAATAATTAGTGCTACTGCTGACTTACTTGAACTGCACAGTATTCATGAATATGCAGAAGGTGTGTTGTCGCAATTAATTAAGTTGAGTAAGAGTCATTGCAGTGTTTTTTGTGCGCGTGGGCAAGGTATTATTGAGGGTTCTGACGATTTAAGCTTACATATCTTAGGTCAAATCGGTCATGACGCCGAACTGATTAATCAAAAAATTTCCTGCTTCGACAGAGATTCAGCACAAGATCGCATGAGTAGCTGTTTCACTCAAAAACAAAATAATTATGGTAGTGACTTTGCGGTATTGTATTTAGCAAGCGGTGGTTATCGCGCGGTTATTTATCTTGAAGTTGAGCAAGAATTAACTGATATTCAAATACAGTTAATCGAAGTGTTTTTAGCCAATGTTGCCATCGGTTATGAAAATGTTCACCTTTTTCAAAAACTACGTAATGCTGCCTATCGTGATTGGCTGACTGAGCTGCCAAATCGTTTAGAGTTTGTTAATTTACTCGACAAATTTAGTCAATCAGAAGAACCCAATCTTGTTGCCGCTTTAATAGATATAAATCACTTTAGTGATATTAATGATGGCTTAGGACAAGATTTAGGTAATAAGCTGTTGCTCGCTGTTACAGAGCGCATGAAAGAATTAGGAAAACATTGTCAGCTTGCTCGAATGGGTGCCGATGTTTTTGGTGTTATTGGTCCGGCTGAAAGTGTAAACCCTGATAAATTAATGTCATTATTTCATCGTTCGTTTACCGCGGGAGAACAACTATTACCTGTCACGGCATGTTTTGGGCTGTGCTCAAAAAGTAGTGCCGGTTCACAAGGGGTAAAGGTTCTTAATCAAATAAATATCGCCTTGAATTTAGCCAAAAAAAGTAATCACGAAAATTTTGTTTATTACAAAAAAGAAATGGAAGATGAAACACTTTGGCGTTTAGGTATGATCAGGCAATTACGTACTGATTTTGCAGATAATCGTTTAGAGCTTTGGTATCAGCCTCAGCTTAGCTTAATTACCGGCAAGGTTATTGGCGCTGAAGCATTATTGCGCTGGCGAACCGCCGAAGGAAAATTTATTTCACCGGCTGTGTTTATTCCTCTAGCAGAATATTCAGGGTTGATTGTAGAAATTGGTGATTGGGTTATTAACCAAGCCTGTAAACAAATAAAGGTATTAGAGCAACAGAAATTCGATCATGTTGGTATCTCTGTTAATGTTTCTATCCCACAATTTAAACGTGATAACTTCGTTGACAGTATCATTCAAGCGACGATTAATCATGATGTTAAACCAAGTAAGCTCGAATTAGAGATCACTGAAAATATTTTAATGGATGAACCACAAGTTGTTATTGATGCATTAGTTAAGTTGAAAGCTGAAGGTATCAGTATTGCGCTTGATGACTTTGGTACGGGCTATTCATCAATGAGTTATTTACAACAACTACCGCTTGACCGTTTAAAGGTCGACCGTTCATTTATTACGGGTATTGCAGAGCCAGGGCAGTCATTGATTGCAGATACGATTATTAACCTCGGTAAGCAAATGAACTTAAAAGTTATTGCTGAAGGTATCGAAGAGGAAGAACAACAAGCGCATTTAATCGCTCAAGGGTGTGACGAAGTACAAGGTTTCTTTTATGCTAAACCTATGCCTGCTGATGAGTTTTTAACCTTCTTACGTAACAATAAGTAATAAATACTGATTGTTGCTAGCTTGAATAAATTAAAGCCGAGATATAATGTCTCGGCTTTTTTATCGGCTAATATAGTTAAGATGTTTCTTGGTATCTAAACTCGACGCCTTCCCTTGGTTGGCATGGAATAAAGTGCGATAAAATCAAAGAACAACAAGCAAAGCCAGCACCAATATAAAAGACCCATGACGGGTTATAAATCCACACTAAACCAAGCAACGCCGGAATAACCACAGCGGCAATGTGATTAATTGAAAAACTAACGCCAGCACTTGATGCTAAATCTTCAGGCTTGGCTATTTTTTGAAAGTAGGTTTTAATCGCAATAGCTAAAGCAAAAAATAAATGATCTATCACATATAAGCTTGCTGCGATCGTCGAGTTTTCGACAAAGCCATAGGCAATAAAGATAGTAATTAAACCGATATATTCAAATTTAAGCACCCGACGTTCACCAATAATGCCAATCAATTTGCCTATTTTTGCTGCGAATAACCAATTAAAAACATAGTTTATTAAGAATAATGCACTGATATCAGCAACGCTATAACCAAATTTTTCTACCATTAAAAAACCCGCGAATACGGTAAATATTTGGCGGCGCGCACCACTAAAGAAAGTCAAAGCGTAGAACAACCAATAACGTTTACGTAGTATCAGGCTTTTTTCTTGTTCGACCTTAACGGGAAACTCTTTAAAAGAAAGTGCCAAACAAATAGTGAGTACTAGGCCGAGTGTACCAAATAAGGCATAAGTACTTTGATAAGACCACGAGAACTTTTCCATCATCAACCAAATACTGCTAAAAGCGAGTAGTGATGCCGCTGATTTTACCGATAATAGACGCCCTAAAAAATGGGCTGTTTTATCTTTATCAATCCATTGCATGGTTAACGATTGGTTCACGGTTTCAAAATAATGAAAGCCAATAGACATGATAACAGTGGTCAGATACAAACCTAAAACAGAAGGAAAAAATCCGGTCATTATTACCCCAATAGCGGTAACGGCTAATGAAATAATGGCTAATTTTTGTTCTTTAATAAACATTAGTACATAAATAACGGTAAAGGCTAGAAATCCAGGTATTTCACGGAGACTTTGTAAAATGCCAATTTCTTTACCGGTAAAACTGGCTTTTTCGATAACAAAATTATTGAGTAAAACCATCCAAACGCTAAATATTAGCGGCATAATAAATGCCATGGCGAGCAATAAATTCTCTGGTTTGTTGAAGCGTTCTTTAATTGACATTATTTTCCAATATTTGAGGCTGTAAATGCAGTCTTAATTGAAACAAATTATTACAGTTCAGCAGTATGTGATTAAAATTTAAAGCTATATATTGTTACGCGGGCTATTTTACCTTTATTTGTTAGATAAAAGTAATGGCATCAACAGGGATTAATTTTTATGGAGCGTAATAAGTGATCAAAATCGATAACATCAGTCGAATTTATGGTGAAGGTGAAACTCAAGTCATAGCCTTAAATAATGTTTCTTTAACCATTGAAAACAATGAATTCGTTGCGATAATGGGCACTTCGGGCTCAGGAAAATCAACCTTAATGAGTATCTTAGGTTGTCTCGATACACCGACTTCTGGTGAATACTTATTATCTGGTGAGTCAATAAAAAATATTGATGACGAAAGCCTTTCTAAGATCCGCAATCGTAAAATAGGTTTTATCTTTCAAACCTTTCATTTATTACCTCGTTTAACTGCCCTTGATAATGTTATTTTACCACTACGTTACAGTAATGCCGATCAAGAAGACGCCAAAAAACGTGGTATGGAAATGCTTGATAAAGTAGGTTTATCTTCACGTTGGCACCATAAACCCTTTGAAATGTCTGGTGGGCAACGTCAACGTGTTGCTATTGCTCGGGCGCTAGTAAATCGTCCAGAAGTGATTTTTGCAGATGAACCGACCGGTAACTTAGATTCTAAAACCTCTTATGAAATTATGGATTTACTCTGTGAGTTACATAATCAAGGACAAACTATTGTTATGGTGACTCACGAAGAAGATATTGCTGTGTATGCTGACAGAATGATCCGCATGAAAGACGGTAATATCATTGAGGACCGATTATGTATCAAAAACTAATATTATCAATCGCTATACTTGCTGTTAGCGGCTTCTCCTTAGCCGAAGGTCAAACTCCCTTGATTTTATCCGGTCAAATTAAAGCCAGCGACAATCAAACGTTTTACTCACCTAAAACAGATAGTTGGAATGTTCAAGTGCAATGGTTGCTACCAGAAGGTGATATAGCTGAAGAAGGCGATCTAGTTGTCGTCTTTGACAGTGGCTCAATTCAAAGTCAAATAGAACAAGAAAAAGTAAGCTTGATCGCCGCGAATGAAGAGTTATTTCGTTTGACTAGTAGCGCTAAGCAATCACTTTTAGAGGCGACTTACGGACAAAAGAGAACGGCTTTATTACTTGATAAAGCACGAATTGATGCCGGTATTGCTGTTGTTCATTTAAGTGAATATGATTATCAGAAAAACCAACTTCAGCTTGAAAAAGCGGTTGTTGCTAATGCGAAATCACTCGAAAATTTAAAGCAAGTCAAGGTCGCTAATCAGGTTGCCGTGACTAAGCAAAAAATTACGATTGTAAAGCATCAGGATAAATTGCAATACAATGAGTACAAACTCAAGCAGATGAGTGGCTATGCTGAGCGAAGTGGTCCGGTACTTTATGGGATCCATCCTTGGAGTGGTGAAAAAGTATTTGTCGGTATGACGGCGCAACCTTCTTGGGAAATTGCAAAAATTCCTTCGGTAAATGGCTTATATATTGAAGCTTGGGTGCATGAAGTTGACTATAAAAATATGTGTGTGGATAGCGTTGTCGATTTTAAGCTAGATGCTTTTCCACAATATAATCTTGTGGCTACATTAACCGAAATATCGAGCCAACCCGAAGAACGTAAAGAATGGGGCAACGATGTTTATTATCGCGCTGTGTTTTCTTTTACGCTTGATGAAGCCTTAACGTTATTACCGGGCATGAGCGCTCAATTAGAATTTACAGGAGTAAGCCCAAGTGAATAAATATTTTGCAATCATGTTGTTAGTATTGCTTTGTGCTTGTGAAAAAGCACCTAGCGAAACCGTGAAGTTAGAACAAGTGCGTCTAATTGTTACCGCGAGTGGAGAATTAGAGTCAAAACAAACGGCAATGATAGCACCACCGTCAGTTTCTGGTATGTGGCAGTATCAAATTAAGCAGCTAACACCGGAGAATACCCGTGTAAAAAAAGGCGAAGTGATCGTTGCCTTTGACAGTAAAAAGGTGGTGGATAGGTTGGTTGATAAACAAGCTGACTTAGACCGGGCGCAAAAAGAATTAGAAAATAAGAAAATTAAGGAAGAAGAATCAGAGCAAGAACTTATTCTCAGTATTGCTGAAAAGCAAATGCAATATGAAAAAGCGGAGCGTAAAGCCGATATTATTGATAACAGTCGCGCTGAAAATGATCGTAAAAAGTCTGTGATTGATTTTACTATTGCCGAAAATGATTTGTTTCTTGCGAAAGAGCGACTGACTTTTCATAAAAACAATAAAGCACTTAATTTAAAGTTAGCTAAAGGAAAAGTAAACCGTTTAACCGCAGAGGTAAATGATTTTAAAAGTGACATTGAGCGTTTGAAAGTTAAAGCACCGATTGATGGTATGGTTATCTACCGAGCTAATTGGCAAGGAGAAAAACCAGCGGTGGGTGAGAGTATTCAATTTGGCCAACCGGTTGTTGAACTTGCTGTTATTGAACAGATGCAATTAAAAGCACAAATTGCTGAACCTGACAGTGGTAAAATCAAACTTAATCAAAAAGTTAAAATTATGATTGATGGTACTCAAGAAATTGTTTTACAAGGTAGTATTGTGGAATTAGGACGTGTTTTTCGTGATAAGTCATCACAAGATAAACGCCGTGTTTTCGATGCAATCATTGCTTTTGAACAACCTAAAGATACGGTGATACGTCCAGGCATGACTGCGCGTATTGAGGTTGTTACCGCCATGATTGATAACGCGTTAACTTTGCCATCGCAGGCGGTTAAGTTAGAAAATGGCCAAGGGAGTGTTCGAATCACCGGTCTTTTTTCGGATCATGAAGAAACCATTGAGGTTGCTCATATAGTCGGAGATAAAGTGGTCATTAAAAGTGGCCTATCACAAGGAGATATAGTGGCTTTATGAAATATTCACAACAATCAATAATGAAAAAATCTTTTATCGTTAGTTTATTATCTATTGCAATAACCGCTTGTTCTGGGCAAGAAAACGCTCCTTTGTTATATGAGGTGACCAAACAAGACTTTATCGTTAATGTCCCGGCAAAAGGCGAACTGTTTGCAGCAAAAGCCACGGTAATAAATGCGCCAATGAGTCGACAAGGACCACAAAACATTTCATGGTTAGCACCAGAATTTTCACATGTTAAAAAAGGTGATGTTATTGCCCGCTTTGACGGTGAATCGATGGAAATTCAAAGTAAAGATAGACAAAGTGAATTGTCGATCACCGAACAAGAAATTATTGAAAAAACTGGCATGCTTACTCAAGCACTTAACTCAATTAACAAAGATATTGGCGTGGTAGGTCAAGAGAAAAATTTTGCAGAAAATTTTTCAATCAATGATGATCAAATACGTTCGAAATTAGACATCCTTGATTCATTACAAAACACCCAGTACTTAGGGTCTAAAGAAGAATATCTTTATTGGAAAAATGATAGTTTTAGTAGCAGTTCAGCGGGAGATATGGGCTTGCTGGAAATGAAGCAAGCGCAAAGCAAAAGTAAATTAAAACAGTTAAGTGAAGGCCTAGCAAAACTTGAAGTTAAAGCACCGCACGATGGCTTACTTGCTTATAAAGCTAATTGGCGTGGAGAAAAACCACGTGAAGGCCAGTCATTATGGCCGGGGCAAAAAATTGCCGAGTTACCTGATATCAGTAACATGAAAGTTAAGTTATTCGTTTTAGAAAGTGAGGCGGTAAATTTAGCCGTAGATAAATCGGTAATCTTCTTTTTAAATGCTTATGCGGATAAACCGTTTAAAGGAAAAGTTGAGACAGTTGCCCCGTTTCCTACCTCGATAAAGCGTGGTGATCCACAAAAATATTTTGAAGTTATTGTTATTTTAGCCGAGCAAAATAGTGAGCTATTTGTACCCGGAAGAAAGTTAGAAGCTAATATTGAAATTATCGCCACCCGCCAAAAAATTATTATTCCGTTGCAAAGTGTTTTTGTCGAAGCAAAGCAGACGTTTGTCTACTTGTATAAAAATGGCGACTACACTTCATTACCCGTTACCTTGGGGCAGGCGAGTTTAAGCCATGTTGAAGTTTTATCAGGGCTTAAAGTAGGTCAGAAAATAGCATTAACCGACAAGGAGCATAGTTAATGAAATATTTAGCGATTTTTTTGGATACTTTTTCCGAGCTTGCTCAACATAAGTTACGCACGTTGTTAACTTTACTCGGCATGATTTTTGGCGTTGGTGCGGTTATCGCGATGCTTAATATTGGTGAAGGTGCAGAAGCTGAAGCGATGAAAATGATCGACTCGATGGGCTTACATAATTTAATCATTGAAGGGAAAGTTTTTGAAGAAAAAGAACTACAAGAACAACGTAAACACTCTCCGGGTTTAAGTATCAGAGACGGTGAGATTAGTGCGCGTTCATTACCTTTTGTTACTGCCTTTAGCGCGCAAAAACTTATCGATACTTACAGTATTTTCAGTGGTGAAGGGAAAAGTGATGGTGAAGCAACAGGGGTGAGTGCTAGCTTTTTTGCATTGTCTAAATTCCATGTAGCACAAGGGCGTTTACTCAACGACAGTGACGATAAAAACTTTTCTCAGGTGGCACTGCTGGGTTCATCAACCGCAAAACAGCTTTTTCCAAAAGGCAATGCCATCGGTCAAAATATTAAAATTAATCACCTCTGGTTTAAGGTGGTTGGCGTATTACAAGCGCCATTTTTAAAGAAACAAGAGTTTCAAGGCATAAAGCTCGGTGGTGACCAACGTCAGGTGTTTATTCCATTAAAAACCGCAATACATAAATTTGCTAGTAAAAAGCTAGCGAGTGAAGTCACCAGTATTAAACTTAAGCTTGATGAGAGTGTTGATCCTATTAGTGCAGCGCAAGCCGTGAGTCATTTGCTTAATCGTCGTCATAATGAAGTCGATGATTATAACTTAGTTATTCCTGCCGCATTATTGGCCCAGCAAAAACAAACACAGCAAATATTTAATATTGTCATGTCATGTGTTGCCGGTATTTCTTTATTAGTGGGCGGAATTGGTATTATGAATATAATGCTTGCTACTGTATTAGAGCGCACCAAAGAAATTGGCTTGTTGCGTGCGGTTGGTGCAACACAAAAAGATATTCGCTTACAGTTTATTGCTGAGAGTTTTACTATTTCAATTATGGGTGGCATCTTGGGGGTGTTTTTTGGGATTATGCTCTCAGAGCTTATCGCACTTTATTCTGAATGGGCGGTGTCATGGTCAACAAGTGCCATTATCTTGTCTTTTAGTATTTGTGCTTTAGTCGGTTTAACCTTTGGTGTTTATCCAGCCATTAAAGCGTCCAAGCTTGACCCTATTGATGCCTTACAAAGTGACTAGTTAAGATAACCTATTCCCCCGTTATTATAACTTAAAGCGTCATTAGTATTTGATGACGCTTTGCTCTTTATTTTTATCTGAAGGTTATCGCCGCTTTTTAGTCGAGAGTGCTAGCGGCGAATGTTAAATTTAGTTTATCGATTTATTTATCTAGCACGGGCTTTTAGGATTAATCTTAGTCTCTTGTGTCTATCGTCTTTTAGGCCCTATTAATCGGCTTATACCGCGAGCTATTCTTTCTGTCTTAGTTAAAAAACCATAGATTAATACACCTAATTAAAACACCTGTTTAAAAAATTTGCATTTATTTTTCTTTCAAGGCACACTCAATCGTCTATTATTATAAAAACTGATCAGTTAAATTATCATTTAATTGAGTTCAGACCCTATTTTTATCCCACTAAACGAGGAAACTAGGCATGTTATTTCAAGGTCAAAACCTTTCTGCCGAATTACTGAATGACGGCATTGTTGAATTTAAATTCGATGCACAAGGCTCAGTGAATAAGTTTGATCAGCAAACTTTTAAAGAATATATCGAAGTGGTTGCTGCTATTAACAATTGTGCAGATGCTAAAGGCGTACTTGTAACGTCTGGAAAATCTAACTTTATTGTTGGTGCAGACATCACTGAATTTTTAACAATGTTCAAACTTCCTGAAGCGGAACTTATCCCTTGGATCAAAGGCGGCTCAGACGTTTTTGATTCATTTGAAGACATTAAGCTACCAACAATTGTTGCACTTAATGGTTTTGCTTTAGGGGGTGGTTGTGAAATGAGCTTAGCTTGTGACTACCGTATTGCTGATACAACATGTTCGATAGGTTTACCTGAAGTTAAATTAGGCCTGATTCCTGGTTTCGGTGGCACAGTGCGCTTACCAAGAATTATTGGCGCTGATAATGCTGTTGAGTGGATGTCTACGGGTAAAGCGTTTAAGCCTGAACAAGCAATGGCTGTTGGTTTACTTGACGCGGTCGTTGCGCCAGAGCATTTACGCGAAGCCGCTATTAACATGCTTAAACAAGCAATGTCTGGTAAGTTAAATTGGCAAGCTAAACGTCAACAGAAACTTGAAGCGTTAAAGCTTAGCCCTGTTGAATCAATTATGACCTTTAATACCTGTAAAGGTATGATTGCCGCTAAAGCCGGTAAACATTACCCTGCACCTATGATGATGGTAAAAACTATCGAAGCTGCTGCTTTACTCGGTAGAACAGAAGCCATGCTTATTGAGAATACAAACTTTGCTAAGCTTGCTAAAACTGATGCGGCTACGGCGCAAATTGGTTTGTTTATGGCAGATCAAGTAGTTAAAGGCAAAGCAAAAAAAGCCGCTAAAATGGCGACTAAACAAGTGAATAAAGCCGCTGTCTTAGGCGCGGGTATTATGGGCGGTGGTATTGCTTATCAGTCTGCTTATAAAGGCACGCCAATCATTATGAAAGACATTAATGATGCAGCACTTGATTTAGGCTTAAATACTGCTGCTGGCATTTTAACCAAGCAAGTTGAACGCGGTCGTATGAATATTAAGACTATGGCTGGCGTGTTAAATAACATCACACCAACCCTTAGCTACGATAGTGTTAAAGATGTTGATATCGTGGTTGAAGCGGTAGTCGAAAACCCTAAAGTAAAAGGTATGGTCCTTGCTGAAGTAGAAAGCTTTCTTTCTGAAGATGCCATTTTAACCTCTAACACCTCAACGATTTCTATCGATTTGTTAGCGCAAAGTGTAAAACGTCCAGAAAACTTCTGTGGTATGCATTTCTTTAACCCGGTAAACAAAATGCCATTGGTTGAAGTTATTCGTGGTAAAGCAACTTCTGAAGAAACCGTTGCGGCTGTTGTTGCTTACGCGGCTAAAATGGGTAAATCACCGATTGTTGTTAACGATTGTCCTGGCTTTTATATTAACCGTGTTTTATTCCCATACTTTGCTGGCTTTAGCCAATTAATGCTTGAAGGTGTTGATTTTGCTGCTGTTGATAAAATCATGGAAAAACAATTTGGTTGGCCAATGGGCCCAGCATACTTACTTGATGTGGTGGGTGTTGATACCGCTGATCATTGTACGGGTGTTATGTCATCTGGCTTCCCAACGCGTATGGCAAAAATTGATAATGACCCAGTAAGCACTCTATACAGTAATAAACGTCTTGGTCAGAAAAATGGCAAAGGCTTTTATGATTACGGTCAAGACAAGCGTGGTCGTCCAACAAAAGTAGCTTCAGCTGATGCTTACGCATTGTTTGAAAGTACCTGTGCAGACAAAAAAGAATTTAGTAGTGAAGACATTATTGCTCGCTTAATGATCCCTATGGTCAATGAAGTGGTGCGTTGTTTAGAAGAAGGTGTTGTTGATACTGCCGCTGAAGCTGATATGGGCTTAATTTACGGTATTGGTTTTCCACCGTTTAGAGGTGGTGCAATTCGTTATTTAGAAACGTTAGGTTTAACTAACTTTATTGCCATGGCTGATAAGTATGCGCATTTAGGTGAAATTTATCAGGTAACTGATGGATTACGCGAAATGGCTAAATCAGGTAAATCTTATTTCAACACCGACGTAAAAACAGCATAAGCTAAGGAGAAGAACATGAAAGAAGTAGTCATTGTAGATTGTATTCGTACACCAATGGGACGCTCTAGAGCTGGCGTTTTTCGTAACGTTCGTGCTGAAGGTTTATCAGCGCATTTAATGCAGCAACTATTAGTGCGTAACCCTAATTTAGATCCTTCATTAATTGAAGACATTATCTGGGGCAACGTTAAGCAAACTAAAGAGCAAGGTTTTAACATTGCGCGTAATGCACAGTTGTTAACAGACATTCCAAAAACAGTTGGCGCGGTAACAGTTAACCGTTTATGTGGTTCATCAATGCAAGCTTTGCATGATGCAACAACTAACATCATGTGTGGCCAAGGTGATGTATTCATCGTTGGTGGTGTTGAGCACATGGGACATGTTCCTATGATGTATGATGTAGACTTTGATCCGGCCTTGAGTAAATATATTTCTCGTGCGGCTGGCAATATGGGTTTAACCGCTGAGTTACTCGGTAAGCAGTTCGGTATTACCCGTGAACAACAAGACGCTTTTGCGGCACGTTCACACAGAAAAGCTTATGAAGCACAACTTGCTGGTCGTTGGGACAATGAAATTGTTGCCACTCAAGGACACGATGCAATGGGCGCGTTAACCTTAGTTGAACATGATGAAGTTATTCGTCCTGAAACAACGATTGAAACGCTTGCCGGTTTACGCCCAGTGTTTGATCCAGTTAACGGTACAGTAACAGCCGGTACTTCTTCAGCTTTGTCTGATGGTGCATCAGCAATGTTAGTGATGTCAGCTGATCGTGCAAAAGAGCTTGGTTTAACCCCTCGTGCGCGTATTCGTGGTATGGCTGTTGCAGGTTGTGATCCGTCTACTATGGGCTTTGGTCCTGTTCCAGCAACGAAAAAAGCATTGAAACGTGCAGGTTTATCTTTAGCTGATATCGAACTAGCTGAATTTAACGAAGCCTTTGCGGCGCAAGCCTTATCGTGTGTTAAATCTCTAGGCTTAGAAGACCGTGCTGAAGATATGATTAACTTAAACGGTGGCGCTATCGCCTTAGGTCATCCATTAGGGTGTTCTGGCTCGCGTATCACGGGTACTTTATTGAACCTAATGGAAGGTCAAGACGTCAGCATAGGTTTAGCGACTATGTGTATCGGTTTAGGACAAGGTATTGCAACGGTAATTGAACGCGTTTAATTGTAAAATTTAACGGCATATTATCAAGATAAAAAAAACTCACTTCGGTGAGTTTTTTTATCGCTGTTTTGAAGAGGATCTCGACAAAATCGTACTTTATCTGTGCTAATTACTCAGTGCATAAATTAATTGATTATAAAGGGAAGATACAGAAAATGATGGGGGACGATTGCTTACAATATTAACGAATTAACGGGACCATACTTGGTCAGAAACGATTAAAGTTGAGTTAGATATCTCAACGTATAGTCGTTGTTATCGGTTTTATGATGATCAACCCATTAAAATTATGCCTTTAGCTAAGGTATTAGCATATAAAAATTATCAGATAAATCAACAGAATATACTCAGGTTTATTCGAGTAAGAACAGGCTATTTAAAAATACCCTTTCAGGAAAAGACATAAGCTCGGTGACTGCTAATGTAGAACATTAACCGTTAGGTATTTTGAAGCTGATAGTAAGCGACGGTACATTCAAATAATGGGTCAACATGAAGATATGTTTTAAGATATGACATACCTATTTTTTTCATTACACCTATTGAAGCTAGATTGTTTTCGTCGGCAATGGCGCTAAATTTTTCGTATTCAGGATTCATGGCTAAAGCATTTTTAATATGTTGAGCCGCTTCACTGGCAAAACCTTTGCCCCATGATGTTTGAAAAAATCGCCAACCGAGCTCTAGGTTATTAAACTCAGGTAAGGCAGAGAAAAAATTCATCGGCCGCACAAGCACCCAGCCAATATATTGATCAGTTTCAGTGATATTAACTTGCCACAATCCCCAACCTTTAGTTGGACTTAGGTATTTTTGCATACGAGGCAATAACACATTTGTAATGGTCTCGCGAGACGACGGATTACCATCACTGATAAAACGCATCACTTCTGGGTCTTGGTCAAGTTGATACAATAACTCTGCATCGTCAGCAGACATTAATTTGTAGCTTAGTCGTGCAGAGTTATTGATTTTCATTTTTAAGCTAACGAATCTTGGAGAGGTGGAACAACTTGTTTTTTACGACTCAATACGCCGTCTAACCATACTTTACCGTCAACAAGTGGTTTGCCATAAGCTTTTTCTGTTAAATCAGCATTGTCGCTAATAACTAACATTTCAGAGCCTTCTTTCATAATGTCTGTCAGTAATAATAAAACCGTGTGTCGGCTACCTTCGGCTTTTAATTTTGCAATGTCAGCAAATAATTCAAGCTTCATATCATCAAAGATGGCGAGGTCAAGTACTTCCAACTGACCGATACCCACTAAGTTGCCATGCATGTTAAAGTCTTTAAAATCACGTAAAACTAGGTCACGTATAGGCGTACCTAATACGGCAGATTTCACCTCAAACATTTCCATACCCAAGGCTTTTGCGTCGCTAATGCCTGCAATTTCAGCTAATGCTTCAACACATTTTATATCAGCAGTGGTACAGGTGGGTGATTTAAAAATAACCGTATCAGACAAAATAGCGCACATCATTGCACCAGCAATATTTTTTGGAATTTCTACATCATAGAAATCGTACATCATTTTAATGATGGTATTGGTACAGCCAACAGGACGAACCCAAATTTCTAATGGGGTAGAGGTAGTAATATCGCCTAATTTATGATGATCAATAATACCTAATATTGTTGCTTCATCGATATCATCGGGTCCTTGAATACGGTCGGAATGGTCAACAATATAGATACCTTCGCCAGCAAAACTTGTTTTTAATTCAGGTTGCTCAAAACCAAACTTGTCTAAAATAAATAAAGTTTCTGGTGAAAGCTCCCCTAAACGGGCTGGGACGGTTTCTTCACCTAGCGTGGTTTTTAAATAGGAAAGGGCGATAGCTGAACAGATTGAATCTGAATCAGGTGTTTTGTGTCCAACAGCGTAATTAGGCATAAGTTTTCTCGTATTAGCGTTTATATTGAGGCTATATTTTAAATTGGCGATATTTTAGCAAATAAACCATGGCGGTGAAAAGTTAAAGCTCACATTATCGGCACTAAATCATATCAATAGCACTAAGGCGCTTATTACTCTGCGATAACCGACTTAGTAGAATTGCGTTAATAAACCAACTCCAACAAATGTCACCACTAAAACAATAATAGGCAGTTTGACTATCCGTAATAAATAAAAACCAATAAGCACAGAAAATAAGTCAAATAGTGAACTAACAGCACTAGTAAAAATAGGGTGATAAAGCGCAGAAAATAATAGGCCAACCACAGCGGCATTTACCGCCATAATCGCACCGGCGACTTTGGGCTTTGTTGCTAATGATTGCCAAGTACTTTCAAAGGTGAGTACCAATAAAAATCCAGGTAAAAATATTGCTAAGGTTGCGACTGTCGCTCCTATTAAAGGGGCTTGTGGAAATAGCTCTGCACCCAGAAAAGTCGCTAGGGTAAACATTGGGCCAGGAACTGCCTGCGCTGCGGCATAACCGGTAAGAAAAACATCGTTAGATAACGCTTCACCAATTGTTTGTTGTAATAGTGGCAAGACAACGTGTCCGCCACCAAAAACCATACTGCCCGCTTGAAAGAATTGATTGAATAAGACCATGATATCGGCTGTGTTAATCGGTGCTCCAACTACGGTTGCTAGTGGTAAAGCAAAGAGGGTAATTAAGAACAACATCAATGGCAGTATTTTAAACTGTCTTGAGGTTAGAGCTGAAGGCTGGGTGACTTCAGTGGTAACTGATTTTAACGATGGATTAACAAAAAAACCAAAGCTTGCTGCGATAGTCAGTATGAAAATTTGCATCGTTAAACTCGGTAAAGTGATTAAAGCAATCACGGTTATAACCGCAATAAGTCTGTGGGTGTAATTATTACAGAAACTTTTATACATAGTTAAGCAAGCGTCAGCCACTACAACCACAGCCAGTAATTTCAAACCACTTATAACATGAAAAACCCAAGGTTGTTCAGCACCGCTAATATTAGTGGCGAGTAAATAGATAAGAATAAATGACGGTAAGGTAAAACCGATAAATGCGGCAATGCCGCCAGGCAGTCCAGCTTGTCTCAATCCAATAGCAAAACCTAATTGACTAGAGCCAGGACCCGGTAAAAATTGGCTTAACGAGATTAAATTTGCATAACTTGTTTGATCTAACCACTTTAGTTTATCGACAAATGTTTTTTGGAAATAGCCAATATGTGCGGCAGGTCCACCAAAACTGATACAACCTAAAAAAAGAAAACGCCAAAATACTTCAAATAGTTTTTTCATAAAAATGTCGTTAAAAGCCAGTCAATTATATTAACTATTATATCGTAAAACTATGAAGGGAATATTAAATTTAACAGTAAAAAAGCTCAATGAATGGAGCTTTTTTACCGACATAAGAAAAGTGTTAGTGACATGTAATAAGCTAAACAGGCTTCATCTTTGTTTTTAGAAACCTGTTAATTGGACTTATACACGTTGATACATGCTAATTTTCGATTATTTGTAATAAGCTAGACACGCTTCATCTTTGTTTTTAGAAACCTGTTAATTGGACTTATACACCTTGATACATGCTAATTTTCGATTATTTGTAATAAGCTAGACACGCTTCTACTTCATTTTTCGAGCCCATAATTACTTCGACACGCTGATGAATGCTGTTCGGCTCCATATCCATAATGCGTCCTTCACTGGTCATTGCCAGTCCACCGGCTTGTTCAATGAGAAAACTCATTGGATTCGCTTCATACATTAAGCGTAGCTTGTGTGGTTGTTGCGGGTTTTTACTGTCTTGTGGATAAGTAAAAATACCACCACGTGTTAATACACGATGAATGTCACCAACCATAGCGGCAATCCAACGCATGTTGAAATTTTTGCCACGAGGGCCGGTATCACCTGCAAGTAAATCACTGATGTAATTCTGCATAGGCGCTTGCCAAAAACGTTGATTTGACATGTTAACAGCAAATTCTTGTGTGTCCGCAGGCACTTGAACATTACGTTCAACTAATAAAAAACCACCATGAGTACGGTCAAGTACATAAAAATGGGTACCGCTACCCGTAGTCATTACCAACATAGTTGACGGACCATATAAGACATAACCCGCACAAAGTTGTTTGTTACCCGCTTGCTTAAACATGTCTGGATCACTAGCATCCATATCACTTGGTGCTTGATGAATAGAGAAAATTGTGCCAATTAATGAGTTGATTTCGATATTAGAGCTGCCATCAAGTGGATCGAAAGAAACCAGATACTTGCCATTTTTTTCACCTGCAACAGAGCTATCTTCTTCTTCAGAAGAAATCGCTTTAACAAAGCCAGACTCTAATAAAATATCTTTAAGTAATTCATTTGCAACAACATCTAATTCTTTCTGAACTTCACCTTGAATATTTTCATCCAAAGTTGAACCCATCAAATCACTTAAGTGACCTTGGCTAACACGAAATGAAATTTCTTTAGTTGCCGCTAAAATCGTTTTGATCAGCGAAATTAAATCGAGTGGAACATTATCTTGACGTAAAGCTGGTGCTAGTCGTTGCATCGGGTTACCTAATTGATTTAGAGTAAGACTCTTAAAAATTGAGTCATAAAATTGTTGGTTATTTAATGTCGTAAAATAATAATAGCAGCTACATATTACATTATTTTACGATTAGAGGTGACGATGAAAGCTATCACCTCACCTGTAAGGCTAATGATAACAAAAATAATGGAATGACTTGAATATATATTTATAGAACCAAAAATCAAATAGGGAAAAACGATGAAACTGACGCTAGGTGTCTTTTTAATATTTATTTGTAGTACCTTTTCAATAGCCGCGCTCAGCGAAGAAATTCTTAGTTATAATGACTTTGTTAAAGATAAAGATCACCAGCAAGGCTATTTTTCTTTTTTTCATGATAAAAAAAAGGGCAATGTTTATTTAGAGATCCAGCAATTTGAACAAGACTTTTTATTTCAAAGCGGTTTACCTCAAGGAGTGGGTTCTAATGATATTGGACTTGATAGAGGCCAGTTAGGTGATACCCGTCTAGTACGCTTTGAAAAAGTAGGAGAGAAGGTCTTTCTCCGCCAACTTAATACTTATTATCGAGCGGATACTGAAAACAACTTAGAAAAAAAAGCCGTTAGCGAGGCATTTGCCAGCTCTATTATTTGGGGGTTTAAAGTTGCCAAAGAAAGTAAGGACGGTAAAAAAGTATTAATTGATTATACACCCTTTCTTTTATCTGATATTCATCAATTATCAAGTAAACTTAAACAACGTCAACAAGGTAACTTCAAAATTGATGAAAGCCGAAGTGGTATCTATATAAAACGCACCAAGGCCTTTCCTAATAATACTGAGCTTGAAGCAACAGTGACTTACCAAGGAACCGATGCAGGTAAATACTTACGCTCAGTAACGCCAGACTCAACAGCTGTTACGGTGAACTTACATCATTCGTTGATTAAATTACCTGACGACAAATACCAAGCACGTACTTTTCATCCTTACAGTGGCTTTTGGTCAAATAGTTATGCCGATTACGCCAGTGCTATCGACCAACCGTTAATTCAGCGTAATATTCCACGTCACCGCTTAAACAAAAAAGATAGAAATCTTGAGGTCAGCGAAGCAATTGAACCTATTATCTATTATTTAGATGCCGGCGTACCTGAACCTATAAAAAGTGCTTTACTTGATGGCGCTCGTTGGTGGGACCAAGCATTTTCAGCCATCGGTTATAAAAATGCTTTTCAGGTAAAAATGTTACCAGCCGATGCAGACCCTATGGATGTTCGTTATAACGTTATTCAATGGGTACATCGAGCGACAAGAGGTTGGTCTTATGGTTCATCAGTGATAGACCCAAGAACAGGAGAAATATTAAAGGGGCATGTAACATTGGGCTCTCTACGTGTTCGTCAAGATTATCTCATTGCTTTGGGCTTAACATCTCCTTTTAAGTCATCTATAACAGACACTTCACCAATGAAAGAAATGGCTTTAGCACGCATTCGTCAATTGTCGGCTCATGAAGTTGGGCACACTTTAGGTATCGCGCATAATTTTGCCGCAAGTGCTAATAATCGCGCTTCAGTAATGGATTATCCTCACCCGTTAATTACCTTGAAAAATGGTGAAATTGATTTATCAAATGCCTACGCTACAGATCTTGGTCGCTGGGACAAATCAGTTATTGCTTATGGTTATGCTGATATAACGGCTGATAAAGAAGCCGAGTACTTAGCGAAAGTTATAGCAAGCGCGCAACAAGCAGATTTGCTGTATATGTCAGACTCAGATGCGCGCTCTTCTTCGAGTGCACATAGTCGCGCACATTTGTGGGACAACGGAGTAGATGCCGCCGATGAGCTTAATAGAGTCTTAAAAATACGTGAAAAAGCGCTAACAGACTTTGGTTTAAATAGTATTCCTCTAGGGCGACCTTTGTCAGAAATTGAAGAGGTTTTGGTGCCCATCTATAATTTTCATCGTTTTCAAGTTACCGCCGCAGCAAAATTAATTTCAGGTATAGACTATCGCTATCAACTGCGAGAAGAAAATGTTCTAAAGCCATTGGAGGTAGTCTCAGGTAAACAGCAGCGAAAAGCGCTGCAGGTTTTATTAGCCACTCTAGATACAAAAATATTAACCTTGCCAGAACACATAGTGAAACTCATTCCACCAAAAGCTTATGGTTATTATCGTAATCGCGAAAGTTTTGCTGGTAATACGGGGCTTACTTTTGATCCGGTTTCTGCTGCGCAGGCTAGTGCTAAACACACGGTGTCTTTGCTTTTAAATGAACAACGTTTAGCACGTTTACAGCAACAGTCAGTAATGGATAAGCGTATTTTGAGTGTGCAAGAATTGATTAACGCTTTAATAGAACAGTCAATTAAAGTACCGGCTGAAAAGAGCTTGGCTTTGTTGGTTCAACAGCGGGTCAATCAACAAGTTATTGAGCATTTATTAGCACTTTGGCATAACAAAAATTTAGTAACAGAGGTGCGTGCAGAAGTTTATATGGCTTTACTTAATATAAATGAATGGTTAAATGATAATTATGACTCTAAAAAGTACAAGCGCTTAGCTGCTCAGTTTATGTTGTTAGCAGCGCAGATTACCCATAGTCTTGAGCAAGGAAAACTTGTTCATCCTGCTGCTAGTATCACTATGCCGCCGGGTTCACCTATTGGTAGTTAATTATTGAAGTGTGGGTGGCTTGAGTCTTAATAAAACCGCCCACACCTTTAAAATATTATTTTTATTTTTTACTTTGACGGTAAATATTTATCAGGATTAGCTAATAATTCAATTAGCACCTCAACATTATTATTAAGCTGCTGCTTAACACGTCCCGGAAATATTTCATCAAGTTTATCTAAACGGTCAAATTGAGTATGCCAAATATTTCCCCAATTTTTCTCAGCTTTATTATCACAAGCTGTTGAATTCTTTTTATCATAACAAGTCCACAATTTTTTTGCGGTTGATTGAGAGTAACCATCAAAGCCATTCTGGCCATTAATTGAAAAGTTGGTTGATTCTACATACGCAATAGGAATACCAGCACAGGCAAAACTAGCATGATCAGACCAAGAGCCAGTTACACCTTCAGGATAGCCTTCATAGTCAGGATGAATAACATACTTGTTTTGTTCGCCTAACACCTTAATTGATGCCTTGAGTAAGGCATTTCGCATAAAAGTGTCGCTGTTATAAGTTTCATTTTTACAATTATCATAAGCTTGTGTATGCGCACTATGTACATAAACCTTATCGCCACCTGCTATGGTGTCAAAATTAATCATCGCTGCGATATTATCTAATTTGTTATGGGTTAATAAGTCGTTGACGTAATAGTTTGAACCTTGCAAACCAATTTCTTCTGCGCCAAAGGCAATAAAGCGAATACTATAATTATTTGGCATTTTTGTGGTCAATGCTTGGGCTATCGCTAACATTGCCGCAACACCTGCGCCGTTATCTGTGGCGCCCATTGACCCCGTTTTCATTGCCGTTGAATCATAATGTGCGCCAAGTATGATGGTTGGCTTTGTTACGTCACCAAATTCAGCAATAATGTTCTTTGATTCACCGACCATTTTTCTACTGTTATAGGAAAAGTTTTGCTCGGTAACTCGATAACCAAACTTTTCAAATTTAGTTTTAATATAGCGGGCTGTTTGCTGTTCTTTTATCGTTCCAGCTTCGCGAGCACCTATACCTTCGGTGGGTGAAACAAGTTCTTTAAGATAGGTATAAGCAGCAGTTTCATTGTTATCTGTTTTGGCTTGTTCGCTTGATAACGAGCAAGATGTTACGAGCAATAAAGAGCTAGAAAGCAAACAAGGTAGCACTGAGCGATGGAAATATTTCATATTACCCTTAAATTTTAAGACGAGATAAAGCGGATTATTTTAAGGTAATAGGATAATGGAGTCACTTGTTATTAACAACTACGCGCGATAATAAATGCGCAACAACTAACCTTATAAAGTACTTAGTTATAAAATTAAGTCGATGAGCATTATATATAAGCTTTTATAATACTTTCGAGACTACCATTTATTTTTAATCGTTGAATGGCATCATTGATTTGGGGTAAAAGATATTTTAGCTCTTTTCTTAGTCTAATTTTTAAGTAACCATCAGAATGGACGGGGCCTAAAATAATGGGTACTGATAATATTTTTGCCCAATATTGTGCTGGTTTATCACCACTAATAGCAAAGGAGATCCTTTTTCTAAAAAGTGCTTTTATTAACTCTTTTTCTGAAGGGTAATCTAGGCGATTAAATAAATTATCATTGTGATAATAGTAACCTCGAACGGTACCTATATCTTGGTCGGTTAATTGTTGATCTTCCCCTAAGTTTTCAGGAATAACGGTACCGGCCAAATAGATAATATGCTCTTTAATTGGGATCACGCTATCGCTAAAGACATAGTCGTCAGACTGTTGCTCTTTAGATAACCAATCAGGATTAATTAAATCAAAATCAACGAGACCATTTTTCAATGATAAATTGGTGCGTTTTGGCGGTAAAATTATTTCCTTACCACTTATATTGGCAGTGGCGAGTATTATGGCTACGGCGTCAACGACAATGCCACGTTTTTCACCAGTATTAATATAATAGGGATACCAAGCATTTGAGCCAGAAGGGTCAAACTTTAACGTTACTATGGGTAAATAATGATTATTATTTATTTTTTGGCAAGCAGCACTCGTCGTCAAAAGTAACGATAGCGCTAGTATTAACAATTGACCCCATGAGTTATTTAACATCTTGCCCCTAATTAATGATTTTATAAAAATTAATCACTCTAAAAAGAGTAGCATCTCAATAAAATTATGCCTTTATTTTAACTCGGTTTTTATTAAAATAACAGCGTCACTTAGCGTTTTTATACGCTGCTTATGTTATTACCTATAAATTACTTGGTAAAGTCATTTTTGATTAACAAGCTGATTTAACATAAATATATTTAAAAGTAGGATGCTTTTATGGTGTTATTATTATATTTTTCTTTTTTGGTTTAGTTAACACAACAATATTCCCGGCGACAATAATTAATAAGCCAATGACAGTATAAATATTCCAGCTAAAACCTTCAAATATCGTTGAGATAACGACGGCAACAGCAGGGAACATCACGCTTGCATATGAGGCCTTATGGGCTCCGATGTTATTTAAAAGTGTTAAGTAACTGGCAAATGCAATAATAGAACCGAAAACCGATAGGTAAATCAGCGAACTAATATAGGGTAAGGTATATGAAAAACTAAATGATTTTCCTTGTATTAATAGCAATATAGTCATAAATATTGAGCCATAAAACATACCCCAAGCATTGGCTTGCATCATAGGTAAATTCATAAGTTTATTTTTCATTGAGACCATATTGCCCGTTGATGCGAACAATGTTCCAACGAAGCAAAGTGATAAACCTAGTAATGTTTCTGCGCCTAACTCGGTATCGTTAATTTGTGGCCAGAATAAAACCACAATGCCGGTTAAACCTAGAAAAGCGCCTAGATAAGTTTGTTGAGTAATTTTAGTGTTAAACCAAATGCGGGCATTGACCACATTGAAAAACATAATCATTGAAAAAGCGATTGAGGCAAGCGCAGAATTTATATGCTGTTGAGCTGAATATAAAAAATAGTAATTACAGCCAAATAACATCAAACCAAAGAACAAAAATTGTAGGTGCTGTTTTTTGTTAAAGGCAAGTGAGAGCTTTTTAAAACGACAATAAGCAAATAGCAGAAGTGCTGCTAAGCCAAAACGATAAACAATAGATGCTTCGGCGGGAACATCACCTAATTGATAATTAATGGCGATCCAAGTTGTTCCCCAGATAAGTACGGTGATCACATATAATAGTGTGTTGTTCATTATTCTTTCCTGAAAAATTTAAGCGCAATCTTCTCAATTAATTTTGACTAAATCACTGTAACAGCATTTCTTATATGAAGTACTATTTCTTAAGGTCGACTTATTTCTAAAACACTAGTTTATAGATAGTTCTGTTGTGTAACAGATACAAAAAATATAAAATGTAACCTATACAGTTTTTGTTGAGGTGAAATAAAATGCGACTTTTAGATAAATCTTCTTCAGAATTTTTATATCAGCAAGTCATTGACTTTGTTGAAGACCAAGAAAAAAGTGGTGCAATAAGAGCGGGAGACAAACTACCTAGCCTACGTAAACTCAGTAGACAATTTGAGATAAGTATACCGACAGTTAAACAAGCGTATATTGAACTAGAGCGTCAGGGTAGTATTTCTGCAAGGCCACAATCAGGCTATTATTTAAAAGCTAAGCAAGCACGAACCTTAAAACCTATGCGGTCATTATGGGCAAGTTGTCAGCCCGTTGAAATCTCATGTCGAAGCATAATAGAACAAGTTTATGAAGCTGTTCATTTACCCGATACTGTCGCATTGGGTATTTCTAACCCGGTCAATGCACACCCACCAGATAAAGCCTTAGCACGATTAATGCGTTCGGTATTGAGTAAGAATGCTGAAAAAGCGGTTAGTTACGGACCGGTAAATGGTGATCCAAAACTGCGTTTAAACCTTGCTTTTCGTTATCATGAGCAAGGCGTAGCCATTAATCATGACGATATAATTATCACTAGTGGTGCCCAAGAAGCACTATCAATTGCCTTACAGTGTGTCGCAGAACGTGGTGATATTATCGCTGTAGAATCACCGTGTTTCTTTGGTTTGATTGAATTAATTGAAAGTTTGGGTATGAAAGCTCTGGAAGTTTATACCTGCACTGAAGAGGGGATTTGTGTTGAAGAACTGGCTAAAGTTATTGAGCAACATCCGGTAAAAGCGTGTTTGTTTTCTACCGCTATCTCTAACCCACTTGGCTCTATGATGACTAATCAACAGCGCCAGAATATGGTCAGTTTATTAGAAAAACATGATATTCCACTTATCGAAGATGAAGTTTACAGTGACTTATATTTCAGCAAAGATAGACCAGTACCTGCGCAGCTTTACTCCAAAAAAGGCCTAGTGCTAACCTGCTCATCTTTTTCAAAGACCGCTGCACCAGGTTATCGTGTCGGTTGGCTATTACCGGGCAGATATGAAGAAGCAGCAAAGCGTATTAAACGCGCCCAGTCTTGCTCAACACCGATGTTACAGCAATGGACATTAACTGATTATTTGATGAGTGGTGAATATGATCGTCACTTACAAGTGTTAAGAAAAACCTTACGTTATAACTGCGAGCGGATGCGCGCCTTAATCGCTAGTCATTTTCCAAAAGAAGTCTGCATTTCACAGCCACAAGGTGGCAGTGTCTTATGGATACGTTGCCGTTCTCATGTTGATACTAGCCAATTTTTTACTCAGGCTATTGCTAAAGGGGTGAGTTTTGCTCCCGGTGAAATTTTTTCCCCAACCGGGCAATATAAAAATTTTATGCGCATTAGCTATGGGGTGAAATGGTGTGAAAAAATTGACAAAGCGATTGCTGACCTTGGCAAACTTGTTTACGACTATCCGGAAAAATCATGAGAAACCTAAAAGTTAGTGAACAAACAGAGCTTTCACTAAAATTATTATTACCCTTATTAGCAGCCATTATTGCTATCTCACCATTGGCAATCGACATGTATTTGCCGGCAATGCCAATACTGGCGGAGCATTTGTCAACTGATATGCCAATGGTACAAAATAGCCTGAGTATATATTTACTAGGCTATGCTTTAGGTCTGTTATTTTTTGGCCCACAAGCGGATAAACACAGCAGAAGAAAATTAGTGATGCTCGGTATCTCAGGTTTTATCGTGATGAGTATAGCGATAACGTTTGTCACGAGTA
This sequence comes from Colwellia sp. BRX8-7, assembly GCF_014077275.1. Taxonomy (NCBI): domain Bacteria; kingdom Pseudomonadati; phylum Pseudomonadota; class Gammaproteobacteria; order Alteromonadales; family Colwelliaceae; genus Colwellia; species Colwellia sp. BRX8-7. The sequence goes on from NZ_JACGVP010000011.1 coordinate 140,935, forward strand.
TTGAACAGTTTTTATCCTTACGATTTTTTCAGGCATTTATTAGTAGTGCGGCAACGGTTGTTGTGCCGGGAACAATAAAAGAGCGATATGGCAAAGATACCGCCAAAGGGTTTTCTTATGTATCTATGATTATGATGATAGCGCCTATGATAGCACCCGCTATTGGCTCAGTGTTACTGCTGCATAGTTGGCAGCTTATATTTTTAAGTTTAGCGGCCTACAGCTTTATTATTTTACTCTTAGTATATCGATTTTTACCTGAAGTAAAGCGTGAGAAAAATTTAGCACCGGTTAGTTTTCTGCAACGCTATAAAATTGTCTTATCTAATAAAAAGTCACAACTAAATATTGTTACGTCTATGGTTATTTCATTAGCTTTTTTTGCTTACATTACCGCGATCCCTTTTGTCTATCTAACGGTTTTTAAGGTCTCGGAATTTGAATTTAGCCTACTATTTGCCGTTAATGTGTTGGCGTTAATGACCGCCCATTTTATTAATACCCGCTTAGTTAGTCGTAAAGGGTCATTTAAAATGTTGACCTATGGTTTAATCGTTGCGTTATGTTTTTCTTCATTGTTGGTGGTGGTAAACTTTTTGCAGCTACCATTAATGTACACGGCAGTTGCGGTATTGCCGTTGATGGGCAGCTTATCGATGATAGCGGTCAATGCTGATGCACTTATTATGCAAGAATTTACCCGGGAATCAGGTACAGCTAGTGCGGTAATAGGTACTCTTCGCTTTGGCATTGGCGCATTAGCAGGACCAATATTAGCGTATTTTTATGATGGTAGTGCTTTACCGTTTGCATTATTGATGTGGTGCTCGATAATAGTTGTTTTATTATGTCAGTTACCTAATATGACAAAGAATATAGGAATAAAGGATTAACATGAAAAAAATAGCGATTATTTTATCTGGCTGTGGCGTTTATGACGGCAGTGAAATACATGAAAGTGTTTTAACGTTATTAGCGATTGAACAGCAAGGAGCAAGCTATCGTTGTTTTGCGCCAAACATTAATCAACATCATGTGATTAACCATTTAACTGGCGCGGTTAGTGAAGATGAAACACGTAATGTTTTGGTTGAATCTGCGCGCATTGCCCGTGGTGACATTGAAGACATTACTGAGCTCTATCATGAAGAATTTGATGCGCTAATTTTCCCTGGTGGCTTTGGCGCAGCAAAGAACCTCTGTGGCTTCGCGCTTGATGCAGAAAACTATCAAATAAATGCTGAAGTACTTGTTGCTGCTCAACGCTTTATTAAAGCGGACAAACCGCTTGGCTTTATGTGTATTGCTCCGGCAATGATCCCCCTTATTTACGGTGAGGATGTTCAAGCAACGATTGGTAAAGACCGTGATATCGCAGAGTCGTTAATAAAGCGTGGTTTAGCACACGTTGATTGTGAAGTGGGCGATATTGTTGTTGACGGAAAACGAAAACTTGTTTCAACACCGGCCTACATGCTAGCGACATCACTTGTTGAGGCAGCCAGTGGTATTAACAAATTAGTGAAAAAAGTGATTTTACTCAGCTAATATTACTCAGCTTTGGCATCAGTTTGTAATTCGGCTTGTTGTAAACGCCACTTTTCGTATTCGCTATAGTAGTGGTCCCATACACAAGGGCAACAAGCGCCGCCGCCGCAACAGTCATCGTCGGCGGGAAGGGAAGGTTCTTTAAGTAATTCAGTCATACACAGTATCGCTTAGAAAGTCGCTTAGTCTTAATTTGACTCGTTGTCTTGGGCTTGTTTTTCTTTTAGTGCGACTTGTTGCAGGCGCCATTCTTTACGCTTTGCATAGAAATTGTCCCAAACACATGGTGTACATGCGCTGTCACAACATTCACCATCGGCAGGTGGTAAAGGTTTTTCAAGTAATTCAGTCATATTTTTAAATTCAATGAGTAAAGTATAAGCCATATATTGTTATCTATGGTAACACGACATCATTGCTATTTGGGGGTAGGAATTTCATTTTTATGTAAACGTTTAATACTGTTATCCCTGATATAAAAAAGCCCTGCGATGCAGGGCTTGATTGTTAAATTTGTAGAAACTTATTCAGCTTCAGCTAATTTCTTTTCTAGATAATGGATGTTGGCACCGCCATTAACAAAACCTTTATCATTTAAAATATTTTGATGTAAGGCAATGTTGGTTTTAATACCATCAATCACTAATTCGGCTAAGGCATTGCGCATACGTGCGATTGCAACATCTCTGTTATCACCCCAAGTGATCAGTTTGCCGATCATAGAGTCATAATTTGGCGGTACCGTATACTCAGCGTAGATATGAGAATCCCAACGAACACCCAATCCTCCTGGAGGATGGAAACGAGTGATTTTGCCCGGTGAAGGAACAAAAGTACGAGGGTCTTCAGCATTGATACGACATTCAATTGAATGGCCAGCGATTTTAATATCATCTTGGGTATAAGATAATGGTTGACCAGCAGCAACACGTAATTGCTCTTTGATCAAATCAACACCGGTGATCATTTCAGTAACTGGATGCTCAACTTGAATACGGGTATTCATTTCAATAAAGTAGAATTCACCGTTTTCGTATAAAAATTCAAAAGTGCCGGCGCCACGATAATTAATATCAATACAAGCTTTACAACAACGCTCACCAATTTTGGCGCGCATTTCTGGAGTAATACCTGGTGCGGGAGCTTCTTCTACCACTTTTTGATGACGACGCTGCATAGAACAATCACGCTCACCTAAGTGAATTGCAGCACCTTGACCATCAGCCATTATTTGAATTTCAACATGACGAGGATTTTCAAGGAATTTTTCCATGTAAACCATATCATTTTTGAAAATAGTACCGGCTTCTCTTTTGGTTAATGCAATCGCGTCGACTAAATCTTCTTCGCTGCGCACAACACGCATACCACGACCACCGCCGCCGCCAGCCGCTTTGACGATAATTGGGTAGCCAATACGTTTAGCATGAGCTTTATTGGCCGCTTCATCATCATTAAGCGGGCCATCTGACCCTGGAACACAAGGAACACCCGCTATTTTCATTGCTTTAATTGCCGCAACTTTATCACCCATAATACGGATGCTTTCAGCTTTTGGACCGATAAAGGCAAAGCCTGACTTTTCAACCTGTTCTGCAAAATCAGCATTCTCAGCTAGAAAACCATAGCCAGGATGTATTGCTACTGCGTTAGTGACTTCAGCTGCCGTTATTATGGCAGGAATATTAAGGTAGCTGTCAGGCGCTGGCGCTTTGCCAATACAGATAGTTTCATCGGCTAATAAAACATGTTTTAAGTTTCTGTCAGCCGTAGAGTGTACTGCAACAGTTTTTATACCGAGTTCTTTACATGCACGTAATATTCTTAGTGCAATTTCGCCTCGATTGGCGATAACAACTTTATCTAACATGGAATGATCCTTTTGTTTGATATCTATAGGATTATTCAATGATGAATAGCGGCTGGTCAAATTCTATCGCGTCTTCATTGCCCGCTAGAATTTCTTTTATAACACCAGACTTATCAGCTTCAATTTGGTTCATCATTTTCATTGCCTCAAGAATACATAAAGTATCACCAGCATTGACATGTTTACCTACTTCGACAAATGCAGGTGAATCAGGTGATGCAGAAGCGTAGAAAGTACCAACCATTGGCGAACGAACAACGTGACCTGAAATAACAGCAGGTGCCGTTTCAGTGACTACAGGTGCGGCAATAGGTGCAGCAGCAGGAGCAGAGTGCATCATTGGAGCAGCTTGTACCATAGTACCGCCACGACAAATACGTACTGATTCTTCACCTTCAGAAATTTCTAATTCGTTAATCCCTGATTCTTGTACTAATTCAATTAATTTTTTTATTTTACGAATATCCATTTGAATACCTTTTTATCAATGTGTAATTTATGTTGTAAATAGAGCCGCTAAAGTTAAGCCACTCTCTGTTGTTTTTTCATTAACTTTTATGGTCAGTCAACCAAGTATAAGCCGACGCTAACGCATATTTATAACCATCGGCACCTAAGCCGCAAATAACACCAATAGCTTTGTCTGATAGATACGAATGATGTCTAAACGACTCTCTAGCATGGACATTTGAAAGATGAACTTCAATATATGGAATGTCCACAGAAAGGAGTGCGTCACGTATCGCTATACTAGTATGGGTAAATGCGGCAGGATTAATGACAATAAAGTCTATTTCATTATGAGCTTGATGTATTTTTTCTATTAGTAGGTGTTCAGCATTTGATTGCAAATGACTTAATTCAATTCTCAGTGGTATAGCTTGCAATGTTAAATCGTCAATAATATCGGTTAATGATTGCGCGCCATAAATTTCAGGCTCGCGTTTCCCTAACATATTTAAGTTAGGGCCATTTATCACTAAAACTTTAAACTTTGTAGTCATTTTCTGAGAAAAACCTATTAAATAGCAAATATTACAAATATCATCACATAAAAGCTAGAGTGATGGAACAGCTAATAACAAAATCGAGCATTTCTGCTGTTAAGCGATTATTATAGTGTTTTCGCAGAATATAGCAGCAAAATACTGGTCTGATCTGTTGTTGTTAACTTTTTATCAATAAGTTGACAATAAAGTTTTGTATTTTAGGAAAAATTTACTACAATATTATTATCTATATTTAGTAATCAATTCATTGGTTTAGCGGTTTTTATATACAGGTTAACATATAGCAGTGGGTTGCGTGGTCTCCTTTACTCGGTTACTACTAGTGGCTACGGAGCACTTTGTTAGATACACAAAGAGCTCTTTATTTCTCATTAACAAGGATTTAGTTATCAGCCAAATTCTAATCAGATTAATGGTTCTTGTCATATTAATTGGCAGTCCAGCAACTCATGCGGTCGAAGTTATTACCAATATCACTGCTGATACTGTGTCAATAACAACCACTCAGTTGCGTCGTATATATTCAATGCGTCAAACTAAATGGGCCAATGGCCTACCAATAACTATTTTTGTTTTATCAAGTACTAATCCCACCCATCAAAAATTTTGTAAAGACACCTTACGCTTATTTCCATATCAACTTGACCGCATATGGGACAAGTTGACTTTCTCAGGTATGGGTATTGCACCAACTGTGGTGTTAAGTGAAGAGGAGCTAATTGAAGCCGTTAAATCAACCACAGGTGCCATTGGTTACATTGAAAATATTAATGAGGTAAGTGATGTCAATCTGCTTAAAATCGATCAATAAAATGAATTATAAAGTAATGTGCTTATCAGCATTACTTGCGCTTAATGCGCACGCACAGGAAGGGCATTCGGCAGATCCGTTAAAAATACATGGCTTTGTTGCGCAAGGCGTTATTGACGTCGACAATAGCAACTTCGTTAATGATAACGGCGAAATATCGTTAAAGTTAACAGAAATAGGACTTAATACCTCGTATCAATTATCTGACGATTATCGCTTTGCGGCACAAGCTGTTTATTTAAACGGGGGCAATCGCTACAAAGAAGGTTTGCGTGTTGATTACTTCTTAATGGATTGGAGCGCTTATAGTTCAGAGCAGTGGCAAGCCAATTTATTTGTTGGTCGTTTTAAAAATGCCCATTGGTTACATTCAAGTACCCGTGATATTCCTTTTGCACGGCCCTCAATTTTGTTACCGCAAGGGACTTATTTTGATGGCTTTCGTGACATCGCTGTTGGTGGCGATGGTGCTGCATTAAAATTGACGTACAATAATGATAAATATGGCGAATTTGATTTCAATTTTAGTCGTGGTAAAAGTCCGATTGATAGTGATGATTCAGAAGTCATTCTCAGTAAGTTAGCACAGGGAGATATCGAGCATGAGCTTGATACGCAGGCGAGTGTTTATTGGCGGCCAGTATTTTCACAATGGCGCTTTGGTCTAACCTTATTGGATTCAGAATTTAACTATAAAAATGAGAGTCCTGATTTTTTTGTTGATGGACGATTTGTTTTTCAGTTTTATACGGTGAATGCTATATATGAAGGTGAACACTGGGAGTTTACCAGTGAAATTTTACAAACAAGGTTTTTAACGGAAGGTTTTTATGCTGCTCAGTTTAACCAAGTCAATATTGGTCAAGGTGGTTATGTTCAAGCGGTTTACAAGGTAAATCAACGATTGAAATTTATTAGTCGTTTTGAAAATTTCTATGCAAATAAGGATGATAAAAAAGGCCGTCAATTACAACAACAAAGTTTTGGCACCATACCTTATTATTTTGCTTATCAGCACGATAAAATGCTAGGGTTTTCATACGATTTTTCTGATAATTTACGAATCAATGCAGAGTACCATTGGGTAAAAGGCGCTGCGCGCGTTAATCCTATTGTGTTACCCAACCCAGAGGCGAACAGTGAGCATTGGAAAATGTGGGCCTTACAACTAATGTACTGGTTCTAGTGGGGCTAACTTGATGAGAAAAAGATTTGTTAGCGTTCCTGTTAAATTATTAGTGCTAGTTATTGGGGCGTTACTGCTCCTAACGTCTATTTTTTCTTACTTGTCTTTATCAAGGTTAAATCAAGAATTCACCCAATATCAAAGTGATACTTTACGTAAAGGCCAGGCACAATTTTCTGTGCAAAATAACGTATTACGTCAAAAGATACTAACGTGGCTAGAGTCGTTTTCAGATATTGTGCGGTTAAAAGAACAGGCTGATTTTGACGTTTTAGCACAAGAGTTTGCCGCGCAGTTTGATACCCTGCAAATGAATCAAAATGTTGAAAATGTATGGTTAGTTTCAGCAAATAATGAAGAGTTATACCTTTCTAATGCTATTCCTAAATTTGTTCAGCTGAGTATTGAAAATGTACTAAAACATCAGCAACCAGAACACACTTTGTACTGTGAGGGTCAATGTGTTCAGTTGATCACCATACCGGTATTAAACGGTAAGGGTGATATGGCGATTGTTGCGATGACAGTTTCACTTGTTGATATGATTTATTATATAAATCAAGCGCTTGATGATGAGTTGGCTGTTGTAAGTTTTTCTCGTGTAGACAAGCTTGTATCAATAACAGGTAACGAAGAGGCTATTATACTTGCTGACGCTAAATTTATCTCTTCAACAAATACTCAACTAGTCAGTGAATTATTTATGTCGAACCAAGAAATTGTCAACAGCGAGATGATTAATTTTCAAGGTATAAAAGCTACAGCCAACGATAGCAGTTATCTGATTAACTTAATTCCCATCGCAAATACCCGTGATGATTTTTATTATCTGGCACTGATTGATGACGCCACTATTTTTACAGATAAGTATCAGCAAAATCGTTGGCAATTTTTAATTTTTATCTTAGTTGTGCTTATTGCTTTAGTGATTGTTGTTCATTTTGTTGCTAGCCCCTTTACTCGTCGCTTACTAGTATTGTCAGATGTTTTACCTCTATTGGCGAAAAAAGAATTTGATCGGTTTCGTCAAACAGACCTACAAAGAAATGGTAAATATATTGATGAACTAGATATTTTAGCAAATGCGGCCACCGAGTTAAGTTTTGAACTTGAACAGTTAAATCTTGAAATTGAACAAAAAACGAAAGAGCTCGAAAATATTGCCATGTATGATTTGTTAACAGGATTGCCTAACCGCAATATGCTTAACTATCAACTGCGTAAAGCGTTTCTCAATGTGTCACGCAGTGACGGACAAATTGCCGTTTTATTTTTAGATCTCGATGATTTTAAGAAAGTAAATGATAGTCATGGTCATACTGATGGCGACAAGTTGTTAATTCAAGCGGCTAATCGTTTGCGCTCCAGTATTCGGAGAGTTGATATGGCTTGTCGATTTGGTGGTGATGAATTTGTTGTGGTACTTGGTCATATCGATAATGAAAATGATGCAGTGCTTGTCGCACAAGAAATTTTAGAAGCATTTAAAGAACCAATTAAAATACAAAATAGCCTTTTTTATGTAAGCACCAGTATTGGAATAGCCTTTGCTCCTGAAGAAATGACTAAGTCAGAAGATCTGATCAGTTATGCCGATATAGCTATGTATGAAGCTAAAGATGATGGTGGCGCCAAATATCATATTTACCATGAAGAGATGTATAAAAAAGTTGCCCTTCGGGTGATGATGGAAAGTGAAGTTAGACAGGCTTTAGCTAAAAATCAATTTAGCTTAAGTTTACAACCTCAGTTAGATGCAAAAACAAAAAAACTATACGGCTTTGAAGCGTTACTTCGATGGCAGCATCCTGAACGAGGCATGGTTTCGCCGGAAGATTTTATTCCTCTCCTTGAAAATTCTCAGCACATGGTTGAACTGGGTTATTGGGTGATCAGACGCTGTTTTGAACTTTGCCAAACTTTTATTGATAAGGGTTTAACTGATGTCCGTATTGCGATAAATCTGTCAGCAGGTCAATTTGCCGATCCTCATCTAACCCCTTATTTAACCGATTTACTTAATGAGTTCTCGCTTGAGGCAAGTCACTTCGAACTAGAGCTGACTGAGCAAACCTTAGTAAAAAATATAGATAGTGCAATTGAAATGATGAATGGCTTGAGAGATGTAGGGTTTAGTTTTGCCATTGATGATTTTGGTACCGGTTATTCGTCATTAGCTTATTTGAAAAAAATGCCAGTCGACGTTATTAAAATAGATAAAAGCTTTGTATTTGGCATGTTAGAAAATCGAGCTGATTATCAAATTATTATGTCAACCATTGCTATGGTGAAGAACTTAGGTTTGCAGGTTATCGCAGAAGGTGTTGAAACGAGTGCGCAGTTACGCAGTTTAACAGAAAACGATTGTGATATTATTCAAGGATATTACTTTTCTAAACCTATTCCTGAAACCAAACTAATGGAATTTCTTGATACAAAAATTATTAATGGTTATTGGAAAGTATCAGCACTTTAACCCGCGAGTTCTGCGAGTTAAAGTGTGCTTGTTTGTTAAAGGTTAAAGGATTTTTTGTAGATGTTCAGTAAATTCTTCTGCGCCCATAAACCCCGTTACGCGCTGCTGAGTTAATTCTTTACCTTGTTGGTCAAAGAAGAGAATACTCGGTAAGCCAAGTACTTGATACTTTTCCGCAAACTCAGCATTGTCAGTCGAATCGAAGTCAGTCATATCAATTTGTAACCATACCGTGTTACTCAGCACTTTTTGTACTTGCGGGGCATTAAAGGTGTATTCTTCAAACTCTTTACAGGCGATACACCAGTCGGCATACAAATCGACCATTACAGTCTTCCCTTGTGCATTAGCATTGTCTACTGCTGCTAACAACTCTGGTAATGTTGCTACTTTAGTAAAGTGTTGTTGTGGAGCTTCTTGATTACTTGTAGCAAAATTTTGGCTAGGACTTATCAGTTGAAAAGCTTGGTTGGCGCCAAAAAATATCATTACAAATATCACCACACTTCTAACACCAAACCAAAAGTTATTCTGGGTCTGTTGATTGACGGTATAAAAATAACCTGCGCTTGATAAGACCAATATTGCCCACATGGCTTGTGTTACCACTGAAGGTAAAAACCTTTCCATTAAAAATATCGGAACAGCGAGTAGTAATAAGCCAAATACATTTTTAATTACCGTCATCCATGTACCTGCTTTTGGTAATAATTTACCACCAGAACTACCCAAAACAAGTAATGGCACACCCATACCTAAACTTAATGCGTAGAGCGCTGATGCGCCTAACCAAATATCACCCGATTGTGAAATGTATAGTAGAGCACCTGTTAAAGGAGCGGTAGTACATGGAGACGCTACTAAACCAGAAATAGCACCCATAACAACAACACCGAAGTATGAGCCTCCTTTTTGGCTATTACTGATGTTATTCAATTTATTTTGCCAGCTACTTGGCAAGGCAAGATTAAAAACTCCAAACATAGAAAGCGCTAAAAAGATGAATAAAACACTTAACACAATTAAAACGGCAGGATGTTGAAACATTGCTTGGAACTGAGCGCCGGCCAGTGCAACAACAATGCCCAGTAAGGTATAAGTTATTGCCATGCCTTGTACATAAGCAAACGATAAACGAAAGGCTTTTGACGTTGATAATTTATCGCCTTGCCCAACGATAATACCGGTCAAAATAGGGTACATAGGAAATACACAAGGCGTAAATGAAAGCAGTAAGCCTCCAACAAAAAAAGCGAGTAGTGTTAGCCAAATATTATCACCTTTGAGCATATCGGCTAATTGATGTTGTTCGCTGGCATTTTCAGCGGCAATAGATGTATTGCCCGTTTCATTATCAGGTGATATCGCCGCCAAAACATTGTTGGTGTTAATGGCTTCTTCATTATTAACTTTTGATAGAGCTACAACTTTACTTTTAGGAGGGTAACATAAGCCTTTTGCTGCGCACCCTTGATAGCGTATTTTAATGCTGGCATTACTATCAGCGTTAACAAGTTTAATAGTGAAGTTAAGCTGTTCGGTAAATATTTGCTGAACACCAAAAAATTCATCTTCATGGTCTTCACCTTTAGGCAGTTCGACAGGGATTATTTCTGCGTTTTCAACACTGAACTTAAACTGGTGACGATATAAGTAATAGCCCTCAGCTATGGTAAAGGAAACAGATAATTGATCATCCTTCTGGTGAAAATTAAATTCAAAGGCTTCTTCGACACTAAGAAACTCATCATCGTTACTGAATAACGAAGCGGACGAAGTATCAAAAATTGAATCTTGAGCTTGAGCATTGGGTACTTGTAAAAAAATACTGGTTAAAACTAACCAAAAAAGTAAGACAATTTTTTTCATAACAACTATTTTAAAGACTCAGTGATCCAGTTTAAATAACTATCGTCGCCTTGCTGGATGTTCATGGCGATAATTTCAGGGGTATCATAACGATGTAAGCGTTTAATTTCACTAGCTACATCGTTAAACTTATTGGTTTGTGTTTTTATCATTAACTGTATTTCTTCATCACATTCAATATTATCTTGCCAGCGATAAACAGAGATAACGTTAGGAATAATATTGACACAAGCGGCCAGTTTCTCTTGTATTAAGTGTTTTGCAATCAATTTCGCATTGCTAATATCAGGACAAGTGCACATTATTAATTGAAACATTAACGTATTTTCCTTAACAAAAACTTAAGCTATTTAAATGACAATTAATAGCTTATTACCATATGAACTAGCTTGTATTTACCTGATGCTTGAAAAAGACCTGTACAACCCCATATATGTTTCATCTTATATAAAATTTTTTAATGAAGAGACTTTAAATGTTTCGATTTCTATTTATCCTTTTTATTGTCGTTCCTATTATCGAAATTATGGTACTGATCAATGTTGGTACTTGGCTTGGCGCATGGCCAACAATTGCTATTGTTATTATTACTGCATGGCTGGGTGCCAGAAATGTTAAACAGCAGGGGATTGCCACCTTAAACTCAGTACAAACTAAAATGGCGCAAGGAGAAATGCCTTCAGATGAAATAGTTGCAGGACTACTTTTACTGGTTGCGGGCATACTTTTAGTAACGCCTGGCTTTGTTACTGACATTTTTGGGCTATCTCTCCTGATCCCTAGTGTGAGAAGTCTGTTGATAAAGTCAGTGCAGTCACATTTAGTCATGAATCAAAGCGCGGCTGGTTTTACTTATCAAAGTTCGGTGCATACTCAGCAAGAACAGCCAGTTACGTCTGATCCATTTGAGCAGGGTTTAGGCACTAAGAAGCCGATTGAACACCACCAAGGTGAAACGCTTGAAGGTGAGTATGAGCGCAAAGAATAAAAAATTTTTTAACGGGGCTTGTGAAGTTTTAAATTAGCCCCATCTTTAATTGCAACAAAGTTTTATAACCTTTTATTTAAATTTATTGAGAGTGAATAAACTCTCAGGAGAAAATTAATGAGCATTCGTCCATTACATGACCGCGTAATAATTAAACGTAAAGAAGTAGAATCAAAATCAGCTGGTGGTATTGTTTTAACAGGAAGTGCTGCAGAAAAATCAACGCGCGGTGAAGTTATCGCTGTCGGTAACGGTCGCATTTTAGAAAATGGCGAAGTACGTGCTTTAGACGTAAAAGTAGGTGACCAAGTTATTTTTAGTGAAGGTTACGGCGTTAAAACTGAAAAAATTGATGGCGAAGAAGTTTTGATCCTTTCTGAATCAGACATTTTAGCGATTGTTGAGTCATAGTAACGCTACTGACTTTATATAAACTGTAGGAATTCGTTAGGCTAAGCCTCAACTTACAGTGTATTAATTATTGTAGTCGAACGATGTTCGACAAACTAACAAAATATAGGAAGAAACAACATGGCTGCAAAAGACGTATTATTTGGAAATGACGCACGAGCAAAAATGCTACGTGGTGTAAATGTTTTAGCTGACGCGGTAAAAGTAACATTAGGCCCTAAAGGTCGTAATGTTGTATTAGACAAATCTTTTGGTGGTCCAATCATCACTAAAGATGGTGTTACTGTTGCAAAAGAAATTGAATTAGAAGACAAATTTGAAAACATGGGCGCACAGATGGTTAAAGAAGTTGCTTCTAAAGCCAATGATGAAGCTGGTGACGGAACAACTACTGCAACTGTTTTAGCGCAAGCTATTGTAAATGAAGGTTTGAAATCAATTGCTGCCGGCATGAACCCAATGGACTTAAAACGTGGTATCGACCAAGCAGTTATTGCCGCCGTTGAAGCATTAAAAGGTTTGTCACAAGAATGTAGCGATAACAAAGCGATTGAGCAGGTAGGCACTATCTCTGCTAACTCTGACGAAACTGTCGGTAAAATCATCGCAACAGCGATGGAAAAAGTGGGCACTGAAGGCGTAATTACTGTTGAAGAAGGTCAAGCGTTAACTGACGAATTAGACGTTGTTGAAGGTATGCAATTCGACCGTGGCTATTTATCTCCTTACTTTATCAACAACCAAGAAAGTGGCACTGTTGAATTAGAAAGCCCATTCATTCTCTTAGTAGACAAAAAAGTAGGCAGCATTCGCGAATTACTTTCTACTTTAGAGGGTGTTGCAAAATCAGGTAAGCCATTATTAATTATTGCTGAAGATGTTGAAGGTGAAGCTTTAGCAACATTAGTGGTAAACAACATGCGCGGCATCGTTAAAGTTGCAGCGGTTAAAGCACCTGGTTTTGGTGACCGTCGTAAAGCAATGTTACAAGATATCGCGACATTAACGGGTGGTACGGTAATATCTGAAGAAATCGGTATGGAGCTTGAAAAAGCAACATTAGAAGATTTAGGCCAAGCTAAACGTGTTGTTATCACTAAAGACAATACAACGATTATTGATGGTATTGGTAACGAAGCTGATATACAAGGTCGCGTAATGCAAATTCGTGGTCAAATCGAAGACTCATCTTCTGATTACGATAAAGAAAAGTTACAAGAACGTTTAGCTAAATTAGCTGGCGGTGTTGCGGTTATTAAAATTGGCGCAGCAACAGAAATCGAAATGAAAGAGAAAAAAGCCCGTGTTGAAGATGCATTGCATGCAACTCGTGCCGCGGTAGAAGAAGGTGTTGTTGCTGGTGGTGGTGTTGCATTAGTTCGCGCTGCTGACCTTATCAAAGACCTTGAAGGTGCCAACGAAGATCAAACACATGGTATTAACGTTGCAATTCGCGCAATGGAAGCACCTCTACGTCAAATCGTTGCTAACTGTGGTGATGAAGCTTCAGTCGTATTAAACGAAGTGCGTAACGGTAAAGGTAACTTTGGTTACAATGCTGGTAACTCTACTTACGGTGATATGTTAGAAATGGGTATTCTTGACCCAACTAAAGTAACGCGTAGTGCATTACAGTTTGCTGCTTCTGTCGCTGGCTTAATGTTAACAACCGAAGCTATGATCACTGATGCACCAGTAAAAGATGCTGGCGCTGGTGGCATGCCTGATATGGGCGGTATGGGTGGAATGGGCGGCATGATGTAATTTTTATTACATAAAACCCTAGCTCAATAGAAAGCCCGAATAGCAATATTCGGGCTTTTTTCTCTAAAGATAAACGTGTTAGAATTTCTTGAAACTTGTTAAATAGGAAAATATCAGAAGTAGTTTTATTATTATAAGGGATCGGCATTGACTTATGTTTTTTCTAAAAATTTACATTGACTTATTCTATTTTACTAATAGATAATTATTTTATTATTATCTAAAGCCTTTAAATATCTATTTTTTATGGCTCAATACACTTTAAATGGATAGAATAAATGGACTTAAACTTTTTATCGAAAACATCTTTAATTATTTTTTTAGCAACTTTAGTTTTAGGGTGTGGCGGAGGAGGAGATTCAGCTCCAACACTCACTCCACCCCCCACTCCAACACCCACTTATTCACTTAAAATAACTGAAGATAATGCAGGTGTTATTGCATATGGTTCTTTTTACTCAGAAGCTGTTTTACAACTTTCCGATTCGGTTTTGTCTATCTTTCTTGATTATTACGGGAATATATCTTCAGGGGCAAAATGTAAGTTAGAAAACGTAACGAATGAAAGAGGGACTACTGCTGTAAATCATCATGATTCAAACAATGATTTTTTTGTTAATGTTGGTGAACGGGTTACCATTCATTATGATTCATGCTTTGATCACATATTAGATGATGATGTAACAGGTAGCGTAGATCTTGAAATAATTAAATTTCTTATTGATGAAAATAATAGCATCACACTAGAAGCAAATTTGTCAACGCAAAACTTCCAGCTTAACTCTATTGAGGACGGAACATCGGGGGTAGTTTCAGGTGACTTCAAGGTGACTTATAATCTAACTGATGACGAAGTCATAACCGTTGAATCTGATGATGAAGGATTTTTTAAATTAACACAAGAAGGCTTATCTGAATCAGCTGAAAATTTCAAAATATCTAAAATCACCTTTTCTGAGCGAATTTCAGGCAACTATGAAAATAAGATGAGTTTTCGGGGTGATTTTGATAGTTCTAGTATAGGCGGAAATTTTACATGCGAGTCCGACTTTATTTATTTTGCAGGTAATTATCCTACATCTTCAGACGTAAGTTGCTCTGGAGACAACAGCTCGATAAATATCTCTAATGACACTGTAAGTTTAGATGATAACGGTGATAGTTCATATGAAGTTTTAGGTGAAATTATCTGGGGAGAAGTATTCGAAGGGTACATACACTCTGATTCTAATAGAATGGGACGAGTTCAAGAGATAGCATCTGATTTAAAAGTTGGGCGAAAATCATTAAGTACTAGGCAAATTTTTGAAGACAAACTAAATAATAGAATTTTAATTCTCACTACAGAGCTGGATGTAATGTTTCCAAATTCTTTAGTTGCAATAGATATCAATTCTCATGAAATTATAGAATTAATGAGTTTTAATTCCGCTAAAATAAAAAGTATTATTGTCTCATATGACGCTTCTCAATACTGCTCTGTATTGGAAGAAAGTGATGTATTTACTTGTTATAATTTATCTGATAATTCTGAAATATTTAACCTCAATATTGATTATGGATACGAATCTGGAGATCCAAATTTCGACGAAGCAAAAGTATTCATTTGTGATGCAGTAGCTGCTAATCAAACTAATGATTATTATGCTTTGAGACTTGGAAAACAAGGTTACCTGGACTGTACCAATATTGTCTTAGTTCAAAGTGGACAGCAATTGCCTATATCATTCAAAAATGTCCCTAGTAATGATTCTTCAAAAATTGGTGGGCTTCAAGACTCAATAATATTTGCACCTGACGATAAGTCGATATTTTTAGATGGTAAAGGTTATACAGTTATAAATTTGTTTTCAGTACCTATTAATGGAAACGGTTTTGGAGAACTGTTAAACATATCACTTTCATCTGATAGTAGTCATGACCTGTCTATTGTTGACGGCTCATTATTCGATTGGCGTAGCATGTACGACCCCAGTAATTTTACTAAGCTCGGTAAATTCGAAAGAAAAGATAGGTCAGGTTGGAGTAATCATTACTCAGCTAAATTTTTTGAAATTGATGAAAATAAAGCATACTTCTTTGATGAAGATAATAAAATTATTGTTTACTCATATGAACAATTTTTACCTACAGCAGAATTTCCTCTTGAATTACCGAGAGACGACAATGTAACGGAAATGAGTGCTACAGAGTCACACTTATTAATTTTTAGCCATACTGGAATATATGCGATTCCGAAAAAAGAGCTTAATGCACAAGAAAAATATAATAAAGCATGTTCACTGGTTATAGAAAGTGGTAATGAATACTGGGGAAGTATGGATTGTCAGTTTTCAAATGCGATCTATGATTCCGTCAGAAACCGAGTATATGGAGCACTACCTAGCGTATATGGCATAAATGGAAACTCTGTTGTAATTATTGATTTGGAATCTAAAGAAACAATTGATCATGTTTATGTAGGCTCCGAGCCAACCTCTATGAGTCTCTCTGGCAACAAAGACAAACTATATGTTGGTTTTGATGATTCAGATAAAATTATTGAAATTGATCTGGATACTTTCAAAACTAAAGATACGCTAGTGATAGCTGCTAAAAACGTAACTCCTGATTTTCTTAATGGCGATATTGATCTTGTCGTTGGGCTAATATCTTTTATGGCTTCTTCGCCATTTTCTGATGAAGAATTCATTGTAGGAGTAGATGAAGGTTTTTTGAGTAATGCATCGTACCTTAGTTTTTACCATTCAGATCAAAGTGAAATAACCGAATCATTTTTAGAAGGTACGGGCGCTAGAAAAGTTGCTTTCTTAGAAAAAAATCGATTGATTGGTATAGGTACATATGGCGGTGTAGAGGAGTTTGATATAAGTGGTGGTGCGATAGAAGCATTAGATACGCAATATTATTCGCCGTCAGGTTACGGTTCTCCAATATTTGATGAATTAACAATTTCTAGTGATAAATTACTTTACGATATTTATGGCAATGTATTTGATATGGTAAATGGAGAGTTGACTTCCCCATTTAATCTGGACGGTGGCCAATATAGTTATGGCAGCTTGATTTTGGATGAGGTTGATGAAAACATATACTTTGTAAGCCATGATTTACATGTAGACCATGGTGTATCTATTAGCAAATATTCATTAATCACAGGTGAGTGGCTTGGTGGCCTGAATGAAGATATTAGTAAAAAGTCTCGTAAAAGTGGAGTCAGTTTTATTACAAACAATGGGGACATTGGAGCAACTAATTCTAAAGGGAAGTTGTTCTTAATACCCGGCTCTTCCCTTAAATAGAATGGTAAATGTACTAGATAAAAATTGTCTTAAGTAGTTTCTCTCGCTTACAGGCTTGATGCCGAAGAAATGGTGTTTTACTTCTAGTTCCCAGCTGTAAGTCACTAGTAATTTTTACTAGGTTCGTTTAAGTAAAACACAATATTTACACCAAATAATATAATTTTAATAAATTACAATAAGTTAATCGAATAATAAGTTCGTGGGGGTATAAGGTGGGGTATCAAAATTATTCCAATCTTACTTATTAAGTAAAATTAGTGGTTAATGTATGTATCGGCGGCATGATGTAATTATGCTTGTCTTAACAGTTAACTTCTTCGTTGCGTTATCGTTCGTTTAAGAAACACTAAACGTCACAATAAAGCGCCTTGAAGTAAACCGTTTATCCTGCGCATAAATAGTCAAAACCATTTATAGCTCAAAATTGAAAAGCCTGAATATAAATATTTGGGCTTTATTTGTTTATTAAGGTCTGTAAATTTTACGGCCAATAATGCGAATGCATAATATTGACGAGGTCTTATGTCCTTCAGATAATCACTTTATCTGAGTGATTGTCATTAATTAGCCGAAAGTTATATAGGCTTTTAATACTGCGCTCTATACACATCGAGTAAACTGATTTATCAAGAGACTTTCATTGAAAGTAATAAAAAAGGGAAGCCCAAATGGCTTCCCTTTTAGTTAGGCAATTTAGCCTTATTTTGTAATCACTTTTTTAACGACAGTTTCTATTTTCGCTACAACTCTGCGGTTTACACTATTGTCTGCAGGCGAAGTTCCTTTAGCAATCAACTGTGTTTCACCAAAGCCTTTTGCAGATAAACGGCTAGCATCGATAGAAAACTTATTAATTAATAAGCCTTTAATGGTATCAGCACGTTTTTGCGAAAGCATTAGGTTATATTCTTCACTACCAGAAGCCGAACTGTGTCCTTCAATAACAACACTTGTGTTTTGGTATTCTTTCATGAAATCAGCTAAACGCTGAACATCATCAACCATTGCTGGCTTAACCAATGAACTATTATTTTCAAAGATAACATTTAACTTAATTTCGACTGATTTTTCTGAATATAACGTACAGCCTTGAGAATCAACCTTTACATTTGCCGGTGTATTAGCACAACGGTCGTTGTTATCACTAACACCATCGTTGTCAGTATCAACCATCATCACTTTTTTAACGACTGGCGTTGACTTCATCGTTTCCATAACAGCTTTGTTAACAACAGCTTTGTTAACAACAGGTGATTTTTTAACATCGCCAAAAGTATATTTTACACCTAGTTTAATACCTTGATCTGTTTGACCGTAATCAAGATCGCGATAAACAGCGGCTTCGCTGTATAGAGAGAAACGATCATTAATTTGAAGGTTATAACCCGCACCTACATTAGCCGCGTTATAACTTCTAACATTGTTAAAGCGTTTTACACCAGTGAAAAGGTAAAAACTGCTATCTTCAACTTTATAAATCGCATCGATACCGGCACGTGTTCCGTAATCTTTATCATTGCCATTTTCAATGTCGTAACGTGTTTTAGCTAATTCTAAACGAATGTCCCAACGCTCATTAATGATTTTTTGTAAATCAATACCAAGGCTTTTGCCCGCTTCAATTCGTTGCCAGTCAATATTGTTTTCTTTGTTTGTATCTGACTTGATGTAGTCGCTAAACACACCAAGCTCCCATGTTTTATCAATAGTTTCTGCAGCTAGTGGAGAGCTTATTAATGCAGCTATCAGAGTCATGTTAAAAGTTTTCATGGATAAATCCTTATTAAGTTTCGGGTAATGTGATGTAATTTCTGGCTCTATAACCGATAAGAAACTCAAAAGTCACAAATTTTTCTTAATTTTACTAAATTAACGCTAAAACTCAAAATTGTTTAGCGTAGAATGCACCCGATTTAAAAAAGTTAATGTGTATAGATAAAAATAAGAATAAAAAACATACAGATTTAATGTGACTTTTTAACGGCTCAGTCGTTAAAGAATAAAGCGATAAAACTATTGCTCGAGGATGAGATGAAAGACATAGAAAAGAGTTTAGCGAAAGAATTAAGCTGTGATGCAGATGTTGCTTTTAGTACATCAGATGATCAGCTTTTTAAGCGCGCAACCTTAACAGCAAATAATCAGCAAGGTACAAAAGATCTTGTTGCATTGGGCTTAGCTTCACTTTGGGTTGTTTTTATTAGCCTATTTATGAAAGTTTTAAAACCGATATTTAAACAGATGGCACCTTGCCCAAAAATAACAAGCAATAGCATAACTAATAATGAGAATAGATAATGGATACTGAAAACATCACCGACAAAGCTTACTCTGGCTTAATAACTGTTTGGCATAAAGTGGTTACTTTTTTACCTGATTTAATTGTCGCTATTTTATTTCTACTTGTCGGTTGGATTATTTCAACACTCATTAAAAACTTTCTTAATAAATCATTAATTAAAATTGGTTTTGATACGTTTTTAAATAAACTGGGTCTAGATTCACTGCTGAAAAAAATGGATGTTACTTTAACGGGTAGCCAAGTTGTTGCTAGTCTTATTTCGACATTCTTCTTACTTATCTTTTTATTAGCGGCTCTAGATATTTTAGGCTTAACCGTACTTTCCGGCTTAATCGACACATTGGTGTTGTTTTTACCTAAATTACTTGCTTCACTCGCTGTCTTAATTTGTGGCTTCTTTGTTGCGCAAATTGTTTTTAATGGTGTAAAAATAGCCGCTAAGAATACTGGTGTTGACTATGGCCGTTCCGTTGCCGAAGTATGCCGCGGTATTATTATCGTTATTACTGTTTCTTTATCTATTACGCAATTAGACATAGATGTTTCTTTGCTAAATAACATTATGACAGTACTTATTGGCAGTGTCGGTTTAGCGGCGGCTATTTCTTTAGGTATCGGCACTAAAGCCATGGCCCAAGAAATTGTTGCTGGCGTTTACCTTCGAGAGATGTACCAAATAGGTGACGTTATTGAAGTAATAGACATTAAGGGTACCTTAGCTGTTATTGGCAGTGTTGCGAGTAAAGTGATGGCAGCCGATGAGTCGCTAACGACGATACCGAATACTTTCTTATTAGCTAATAAAGTTATTAAGCAATAGTAGAGGCTTATTTGACGGTTTGACTACGCTTAATGAACGCGAGCTTGTTGCCCTAGTACAAGCAAGCCTGCCTTATGATACGCGTCTTTTTCAGCAACTAATTACATCTTATTTACCTGTTTTAAAAGGATACTGTGTAAAGTTACTTAAGCATCAGCCTGATGCCGAAGACGTCGTACAAGAAATAATTATAAAGGTACTCGCCCACTTAAAAAGCTTTAAGTGGGCGGTATCTTTTAAAGCATGGCTATTTAAAATTGCCCATAACGAATGTATCAATAAAATAAGAGATCGCCGTTGGGATACTATCGAACACAATGATGAATATCTTGAAAGTATAACCAATGATGATAATAGCCACAAAGATTTTGGGACAGCACTTTCATTATTAATGGTTAACCTGTCCTTTGCTGATCGTAATATTATGCTACTACGTTACCGCACAGGTTTGGAATTTCAAGAAATAGCCGATATTTGTCACCTCAATATTTCAGCGGTAAAAATGCGTCATAAAAGGGTTGTAGATTTTTTACAACAGCGATTAAAGCAGTAAAGTTTGGTAACCTGTGTAACTATGGATAAGATAATTTTAGGGCCGTTTTATTCAGGGTAAATATAAAAAAATCACTCGGCATTAATAAACTTTATGGTTAAGGATATATGATGATTAAACCACTATTCACTTTATTGACTGCTTTAATACTAGGCGGTCTGATCTTAACGATTCCTACAGCACAAGCTGCTGAGGTGAACATCACTTGGACGGAGCCTGATAAATACCGAGATATTGATTCAGGAACGGAAGGTCGAAAACGCTTTCGAGAAAATATGTTTAACGAATTTGAAAAACATTTATCCAAACTTGCTAAAGCATTACCCGCATCTCAAATACTTAATATAGACGTAACAGACATTGATTTAGCGGGTGACGTTCTCGCCAGCGGTCTACATCAAATCAGAGTGATTAAAGACCTTTATTTTCCAAGAATAAAACTATCATTTACATTAATAAATGCTGAGAAAGTCATAATACTTAGCGACAATGTTAATTTAAAAGATATGAGTTTTATGATGGGTGGACGCTTAAAATATAGAAATAATGCGTTAGGCTATGAAAAAAAATTGCTTGATGATTGGTTTAAAGATGCTTTCGCAAACTATGTTGATAAATAAGCGTCCCATTTTTAACGTTATATAAAGCAAAAGGCCATCTTTATAGTGTAATAAAGATGGCCTTTTTATTTTTACTTTTAAGCGGTACCGTTAATGGGTAACCGTTGCACTGTTTTCAAAGTTCGCTAAAACGGTAAAAAGCTTTTCTATTTTCTTTACCGTATCTATTAGCGTTTGTTGATCTGATGTTTTTTGCCAAAAAATTAAATCGTTCGCGACTTCTTCAACATAAGGCTGAAAAGTATTTGCCGAACATTTGAAACCAGCGTCTGCTTTAAATATTGCCTCAAAGCTTGCTTGCTTGTTTTTTCTTAAATCGGCTAAAGTCGCATCAGCGGCTAGCGATTTTTTTAAAATAATTGAAATATTATCAACGAGTTGCTTACTAACAGTTGCGCTCATAGTGTCTCTATATTGACGAGTGTTTTGATATATCGCTATTATGCCAAATTGATGGGCGTTTTGTTAGCTTCTCCCGCAATTTCTCGTACTAATTTTGGCATTAAAAAGCCAGGTAATATCGCCATCATTTTTTGGACGATTATTTTTGCCTCTTCTTCACAAATATCAAAGTGAGCAACCCCTTGTACGGGATCAAACATATGTAAGTAATAAGGTTGAATACCACTATCAAATAAAGTTTCGCTGAGTTGACATAAGAGTTTGGCGTCATCGTTCACTCCTTTTAATAATACGCTTTGATTGAACAAAGGAATTCTTGCCACACGAAGTTTTTCGAGTGCTTGCTTTACTTCATCATCGATTTCATTAGGGTGATTAATATGTAAAACCATGGTTGCCTTTAATCGAGTTTCAGACAAAATGCTCACTAATGATGTTGTTATACGCTGCGGGATAACAATGGGTAAACGCGTATGAATACGCAAGCGTGTCAAATGCTTAATCGGCTCAAGTTGTTCAATAAGCCATTGTAGGTGATCATCACTTGCCATTAAAGGATCGCCACCACTGAAAATCACTTCATTAATTTCAGGATGATCGGCAATATATTTTAGCGCCGGCTGCCAACGAACCTTATTGGGACTGTTTTCATCATAAGGAAAGTGGCGACGAAAACAATAACGGCAATTAACCGCACAGCCTGACTTTATAATCATCAATACTCTGTGCTTATATTTATGCAATAAGCCTTCGGCAACAGTGTCGTGCTCTTCTAGTGGATCCATTGAATAGCCATCAGAGACAACAAACTCATCAGAGAGTGGCATAACCTGTTTAAGCAGCGGATCGTTAAAGTCGCCTTTTTTCATTCTTGTAATAAAAGGTCGGGGTACACGGACCGGAAATAACTTACGTGCGGAAAAGTGTTGCAGATAATCTTGGCTGTCAATTTCTAGCATATCTAAAAGCTTTTTCGGATCTGTAACGACATTACTTAACTCTTTTTGCCAAGAAATGTGCAATTGTTCGCTTATTTGGGGTATTATCTGCGGCATTTGTAATTTCAATTTAAATCTCTGCGTTATTTGTTTGAGTATAAGAGAACATTCATATGGCTAATTTTAGTACAAACCAATTTAAGGCTGGCCTTAAATTAATGATTGACGGCGAACCATGTAACATTTTAGAAAACGAATTAGTAAAACCAGGTAAAGGCCAAGCCTTTAGCCGCGTAAAAATTCGTAAACTAATTTCTAATAAAGTCTTAGAAAAAACCTTTAAATCAGGCGAGTCTTGCGAGGGCGCTGATGTAATGGAAACCGAGCTAGCGTACTTGTATGCTGACGGTGAATTCTGGCATTTTATGAATAATGATACCTTTGAGCAAATTGCCGCTGATGAAAAAGCAGTTGTAGACTGTATTAAATGGTTAAAAGAAGGCGATCTTTGTACCATTACTTTATGGAATGGTTCACCTATCACAGTAACAACCCCTAATTTTGTTGATCTAGATGTTACAGAAACAGATCCAGGATTAAAAGGTGATACTGCCGGTACGGGTGGAAAACCAGCAACTTTACATACCGGTGCGGTTATTCGTGTACCGCTATTTATTCAAATTGGTGAGACAGTTAAAGTGGATACGCGTACGGGTGAATACGTATCGCGTGCAAGTAAATAAGCACTTTAAACGATTATCTACTGTGCTATTTTCAATAAGCGTCTTAATAAGTAGCCAGTGCATTTGGGCTACTTAGCTTTATTGTAATTTAGCAATGAATAAAATTTAGTATTAAAAAAACCTGCTAATGCAGGTTTTTTTATAGATAAACGACTAGTTTATCTGTCTAGTATGAAGTTTTAGATAATCAAATAGCTCTTTGTAATACTTGCCAAGCTTTTCTGCTTTTTTCTCTTTTGCCGCTTGTCGTACTAATTGACGTAGCTTTTGTCTTTCCATCGACTCATGCTCGTTCAGTAAAGCTTCAACAAAGTCATTACCCTCATCAATAGCGTCATCACGCATCTTTTCAAGCTTAACAAACTTAGCTGTTTCTTGTTGATGCTTATTTGCCATAACATCAAGAGCATGTTTAATTGGCTCTAAATCAGATTCTGATAATATTCTTGCCAAGTGGCGAACATGGCGACGTAATGCTTCATGTTTGTTTTTAATTTTATCAGCTAAAATTAAGGCGTCCTTAATCTCCTCAGTAAAAGGAATTTTACTGCGCTGATGCTTAGATAAATCAATAAGCGACTGTCCAAAGATTTGTAACTGGATCATTTCGCGCTTTACTTCTGATTTACTTTTTAATTCTTCATCTAATTCATCGATATCGTTAGCAGAGTCGGGCATAATATTCGTTATTAAAGTGATAATTATCGCTATTATACTCGTAAGTGCTTATGGTATACAGCGCATATTCTCCAATTTCCTGCATTTATAGAAGAAAACAATAAATTATGACTGAAACGATGAACGCTAAACAATCGATGAACGAACAATTAAGAGACGTTGAGCAACGTGTAGCACAAGTACTCGACTTAGCAAAATCGCTAGGAGCAGATGCAGCTGAAGCTTCTATAAGCCGCCAACAAGGGTTAAGTGTTGGTACGCGGTTTGGTGAAGTTGAAACGGTTGAGTTTACTAATGACGGTGCATTGGGTATTACTGTTTACCAGCAAGGTCGTAAAGGGAGTGCTTCAACCGCAGATTTATCAGAAGCGGCGTTAAAACAAACAGTACAAGCGGCGGTTAATATTGCAAAGTATACCTCTGTTGACGACTGTTCAGGATTAGCAGACAAGGACATGCTTGAAATGTCGCCTGCTGATTTAGACTTATATCACCCAAAAGTTTTGACAACAGACCAAGCTATTCAACTCGCCAAAGAATGTGAAGATAGTGCGCTAGCGTATGATCCTCGTATTACTAACTCAGATGGTGCATCACTTGATAGCTTTGAAGGCTATAAAGTGTATGGCAATAGCAATGGGCAGATTGTTGGCTATCCAAGTTCTCGACATAGTTTAAGCTGCGTAATGATCGCCTCTGAAGGTGATGATATGCAAAGAGATTATGCTTACACCGTCAATCGTGATTTTGATTTAATGGATAATGGCATCGCTATTGGTGTGCAAGCATCAAAAGAAGCGCTATCGAGATTAAATGCTCAAAAATTACCGACAGGAAAAGTGCCGGTGATGTTTCGTGCCGATATTGCTAATTCCATTTTTGGACATTTTATTGCGGCGATCAGCGGTGGCAATTTATACCGTAAATCATCTTTTTTAATGGACGCTATTGGTAAACAAGTTTTTCCTGACTTTTTAAACATCAGTGAACGCCCTCATATTTTAAAGGGCTTAGCGAGTAGTGCTTTCGACAGTGAAGGCATAAAAACGGTTGACCGTGAAATTATTGTCGATGGTTGTTTAGAGACCTATCTATTAACCAGTTACTCAGCACGTAAGCTAGGGCTTAAATCTACTGGCCATGCCGGTGGTATTCATAATTGGCAAATTAACGCCAAAGGTTCTGCCAATGGTGGTGACTTTAATGCCATGTTGAAAAAACTCGGTACTGGCTTTCTTGTCACTGAATTAATGGGACAAGGCGTTAATGTAGTCAATGGTGATTATTCACGTGGCGCTGCCGGTTTCTGGGTTGAAAACGGCGAAATTGCTTACCCGGTATCAGAAGTTACCATTGCGGGTAATTTATCTGATATTTTTAAAGGCTTAGTTGCTGTCGGTAGTGATGTTGATTTACGAGGCAGTATTTTAACGGGTTCATTGTTAATTGAAGAGATGCAGGTTGGCGGCAATTAATCAAATCGTGTTATTTTAATAAGGTACATTTGATTATTAAAACCAACAGACTAGTATTGAGATCTTGAAAAGGTATCAAGATCTCAATAAGCCCATATCTAGTTTAGGTTAGGAATAAAGTTGCAGTACCTAAGAAAGCGAATATTCCAACCACATCGGTAATCGTTGTTAATATCACACTACCAGCGAGAGCAGGGTCAATATTCATCCTTTTCAAAAACAGCGGGATAGCGACACCAGCGATACCAGCAGCGGTTAAATTCATTAACATTGCAAAGGCTATAACGCCACCAAGCATTAAATTTTGTTGCCAAATAGCCACAACACCAGCAATTAATACCGCCCAGATAACGCCATTAAGAAAACCAACAGCAAGTTCTTTCTGAATAAGTATTCTCGCATTTGAGTCGCCAACATGGCCTAGCGCAATGGCGCGAACAACCAGTGTTAAGGTTTGGTTACCGGCAACACCACCCATACTAGGCACTAAAGAATTTAAAATAGCTAAAATAGCCAGTTGGCTTAAAACACCTTCGAACATACTCGATACAGCAACAGCAAGTAGTGCGGTAATGAGATTAACGCCAAGCCAAATAGAGCGTTGTTGCGTGCTTTTTAAAACCGGAGCAAAGGTATCTGCCTCTCCATCTAAACCCGCCATACTCATCATCGAATGCTCGGCATCTTCACGAATAATATCGATAACATCGTCTATCGTGATACGACCAAGCAAACGGCCTTCATCATCAATCACTGGTGCAGAGAACCAATCAAATTTTTCAAAGAGTTGTGCTACGTCACTATCAGACAAATGCACTTGAATTGCTTCGATATCTTTATCAATGAGTGTTGAGACGATAATTTCAGGTTTGGCGGTAATTATCGCCGCTAGAGAAACGGCGCCAATAAAGTGATTTTTACCATCGACCACATAAAAAGAATCGGTCGCTTCAGGTAAATCACCTCGTAAGCGTAAATAGCGCAATACCACATCAACCGTTACATCGGGACGAATTGTTATGGTATCGGTGTTCATGATACCGCCAGCGGTATCTTCTTCAAATGATAACGCTGCTTCGACTCGACCTCGGTCTTGCGAGTCCATAGCACTTAATACTTCTTGATAAACACTATCGGGTAGAGTACGTAAAACTTCAGCTAAATCATCAACATCCATGCCTTCAGCAACGGCGGCTAATTTTTCAGGGCGGATAGTTTTTAAAATGCCTTTTCGAACTTCCTCATTGAGTTCTTCAAGTACTTCACCGTGATTATCAGCGTCGATAAGTTGCCATAAAACGGCACGACTTTTCGGGTGAGATGACTCTAATATTAAAGCAATATCATAAGCTGGCATGTTCTGTAGTAATTTTCGAACGTGCACAAACATACCGCTACCAAGTGCTTTATTGACTTGTTGCAGGCGTTGATGATTTTGTTGTTGCTCTGATATTTCCGGCATAAAGTTTTCCTGTGCCGCAGTAATACGAAAATTATATTGTTTATATCTTAGTCAAGATGCGCTGGCTAAGGTGTTGTAATGAATGATAACGTAACTTTATTTTTTATTCAGTCTTTTTATCATTCGTCTTCATCAAATTTATCAGAAAATAACTGGCATACATCGTCAAGTGCTTGTTGAGCATCTTCTCCTTGGGTAATAACCTCTACTGTTTTTCCAAAGCCACCGGCCAGTAACATTAACCCCATAATACTACTGGCATCAGCTTCTTTGCCCTCTAAGCAAATAGTAACGTTAGCATTAAGCTTTTGGCTTAACTGGGCAAGTTTAGTGGCAGCACGTGCATGTAATCCCAGTTTATTGCTAATGGTTAATGATTTATTATATTTTGGCATACAGTGACCGTTATTAAGTGCTTTGTATTTTAATATCGCGATGATGAGACTGAACATCTTCGCGTTCTTTTCTAAGATTGTTTGCTAATATTTCTGCAATATAAACCGATCGGTGTTTTCCACCCGTACAACCAATGGCGATAGTAATATAGCTGCGATTGTTTCTTTCTAAGTGGGGTAACCACGTCATCATAAAACTGTTAATTTGCCAGATAAATTTAGTGACAATCGGTTGGCTAGCAAGAAAGTCTCGCACGGGTTGATCTAAACCGGTAAAACCTTTTAAGTCTGTTTCCCAAAAAGGGTTAGGCAGAAAACGTGCATCAAAAACATAATCTGCGTCTTGTGGTACACCGTGTTTAAAGCCAAAAGATTCAAACACCACCACCATAGATGCCGAGGTTTTGCCTAAAATTCGCTCACGCACTAAATCAGATAATTGATGAGGTGATAACTGACTGGTATTAATATACAAACCCGCACGCGTGGAAATAGGCTCAAGCAGCTTTTTCTCTAAAGAGATGGCTTGGTCGAGTGGGATATTTTGTTTAATCAAAGGATGTAAACGACGCGTTTCACTAAAACGTCGAATAAGATCAGAGTCATCAGCATCTAAATACAGAATATCGAGTTTTACCGTTTTTGGTAGATAATCTAATATTTCTGAAACGTCATTAGGGTCATTGGGTAAGTTACGTACATCTAAACTAACCGCTACTTTGTCGTAATCATTAATAACGGTATGTGCTAATGCAGGCAATAAATTCACCGGAATATTATCGACACAGTAGTAGCCTAAATCTTCGAGTACACGTAAGGCGACACTTTTACCTGACCCTGAGCGACCACTGACTATCAAGAGTTTCATTTGAGTTTTCCTGGATTATTATTAGATTTTATTAACGTTTAGCATGCTTTATTAAAGTAAAAAGCTCTTGCGAATTTTGGCATTTTCTTACTTGCTTTGCGAATTGTTTAGTACTAAATATTTGCGCAATACTTTGTAAGGTATCTAAATGTTGTTGGCAGTTTTCTTCAGGTACAAATAACGCAATAATAATATCGACAGCACGGTTGTCTATCGCATCAAATTCAACGGCTTGTTCACTGGTCAGCAATACAGCAATAACTTGTGACGTGTTAGTTAATCGACCATGAGGAATCGCAATGCCATTTCCTATGCCGGTAGAGCCAACCTTTTCACGCGCCATTAAGCTTTCGAATAATTGATGAGTATCAATATTATCGAATTTTTTTGCCGCAGTTTCGCTAATTATTTCAAGGAGTTTTTTTTTGCTTGTACCCTTAATCGCACACAGGGTGCAATCAAGGGTAAGGATATCTTGCAACTTCATTATACTACTTAGATTCTTTGGTGAGTGAACAGGCGATAAACAGCATTAATGCTGATTCGTTTTACCTTTGTACTTCAATATTTGCCGGTCAAGCTTAACAACAAGACTATCAATAGAGGCATACATGTCAGCATTTTCAGCTTTTGCATGTAAATCAGAGCCACTAACGTGAACAGTCGCTTCAGCAATTTGATTTGATTTTTCAACGGTGAGAACAACATGAACATTATTGATATGATCAAAATGTCGGCTTAATTTTGCCATCTTTGTCGTGACGTTTTCTCGTAAAGCTTCGGTAATGTCAACATGGTGGCCAGAAAGATTAATTTGCATAAGCTTAATTCCTCATCTTTTCGTTAAAGTAAACTTTTTCGTTGGTTAGAAGGTGGAATAGAAAGTGACTCTCGATATTTTGCTATGGTACGTCGAGCTACATTTATCCCTTGATCGGCTAATAAATCAGCCATTTTACTATCACTAAGTGGTTTTGCTGGGATTTCGGCAGCAACAAATTTTTTGATTAATGCACGAATAGCTGTTGATGAACATTCGCCACCGCTTTCGGTGCCAACATGGCTTGAGAAGAAAAACTTCAGTTCGAAAATTCCACGTGGCGTATGCATATACTTTTGTGTCGTCACTCGTGAAATGGTTGATTCATGCATATCGACAGCTTCGGCAATATCATTTAAAACCATTGGACGCATGGCTTCATTACCATGTTCAAAAAAGCCAATTTGACGTTGCACAATACAGTTTGACACTTTTAATAAGGTATCATTACGGCTTTCTAAGCTTTTAATAAACCATTTAGCTTCTTGTAAATTTGAGCGAATAAATTGTGTGTCAGCTGTCGACTTCATCGAACGTGACATCGAAGCATATTGCTGATTCACCGAAAGTTTTGGCGCAGTATCAGGATTTAATTCGACCACCCAACGGCCATTTTTCTTTTCAACAGAAACATCAGGAATAACATACTGATCGTCACTCTTCATCACACTATCGCCGGGTCTAGGGTCAAGTGATTGAATAAGACGCACTACTTCGCGCAGTTGCTCTTCTTTCAGTCGAGTTTTACGCATTAATGTACGATAGTCTCGGCTACCCAGTAGATTAATATGGTCACGCAAAACTAACTTACTTTCTGCTAACCAAGGTGTAGCGGGGTCAAATTGATTAAGTTGAATGATTAAACATTCTGAAATAGAACGAGCAGCGACACCAACAGGATCAAAGAGGTTAATACGTTTTAGTACCACCTCAATTTCATCAAGCTCTACTCCTTCAATGGCAACACTTTCTAAAATGTCTTCACTAGATACCGTTAAGTAACCGGCGTCATCAACAGCATCAATAATTGCTGTCGCTATAGCGCGGTCTGTTTCGGTAAAAGGGCTTAATTCCATTTGCCAGCGCAAATGATCTTGAATGGAGTCTTGAGTCTCGCCTTGGTAAGTATAATCTTCTGAAGCTGGGCCTGAGCTTGAACTTGCTGCACCAGCCGTGTAGTTATCATCCCAAGTGGTATCCATGTTTAATTCTTCAGGGATATCGTTCTTGTCCATGGCTTCAGTGGTGGTGATTTCATCAATGGTAGGCGTAGCGTCTTCGCTACCATCAGAAGCGGGGGCTTCTTTAACATCACCAGTACCGGCAGTGTGAGCTTCTTCAAGGTTGTCAGTACTTTTATCTTCAGGATTATTTGAAGACTCATCCATTTCTAATAATGGATTACTTTCTAAGGCTTCCTGAATTTCTTGTTGAAGCTCTAACGTAGACAGTTGCAGCAATTTGATTGCTTGCTGCAATTGTGGCGTCATGGTTAATTGTTGTCCTATGCGGAGTTGTAGAGTAGGGCGCATTTAGGTCATTAACTTCCTATTATTTTTAATGGGATATTTTCGTTTTTTTCATACGAAGATACTATTCATTTACTGACTACTATAGCGTGAATTGTTCACCAAGGTATACATCTCTTACGTGTTGATTTGCAAGAATTTGATCTGCAGTACCTTCTGCAATAAGTTCA
This sequence comes from Colwellia sp. BRX8-7, assembly GCF_014077275.1. Lineage (NCBI taxonomy): Bacteria > Pseudomonadati > Pseudomonadota > Gammaproteobacteria > Alteromonadales > Colwelliaceae > Colwellia > Colwellia sp. BRX8-7. The sequence goes on from NZ_JACGVP010000011.1 coordinate 171,948, forward strand.
CCATGACTAACAATATACGCATGTTCACATACATCGAGAGTTTCACGTACATTGTGATCAGTGATCAACACACCAATGCCACGTTCTTTTAAGTGTAGAATAATTTTTTTAATATCACCTACTGAAATTGGATCAACACCAGCAAAAGGTTCATCTAATAAAATAAATTTTGGTTCAGCAGCTAATGCGCGAGCAATTTCTACTCGGCGGCGTTCACCACCAGATAAGCTCATGCCTAAATTATCTTTGATATGACCTATGTTGAATTCTTCAACAAGATGTTCTAATTTCTCTTCACGTTCAGCATCTGATAATTCTTTTCGTGTTTGTAAAATAGCCATAATATTGTCGTAAACACTGAGTTTTCGAAAAATAGAGGCTTCTTGTGGTAAATATCCGATGCCTTTTCTCGCACGCTCATGCATAGGCGCTAACGTCAGGTTTTCGTCATTTAAGATAATATCGCCACTATCACTTTCAACTAAACCCACAATCATATAAAAAGAAGTTGTTTTTCCGGCACCATTTGGGCCCAGTAAACCGACTATTTGTCCTGCTGAAACTTGCATACTGACATTTTTAACCACTTTTCTGCCTTTATAGGCTTTGGCAAGGCCTTTTGCCATTAGGGTGCTAGTGCTCATAAATTAATTTTTTCCTGAGTTTTCGCGTCTGTGGTTGTCGCTTTAATTTTTTCTTTCGGCTGAAAAATCGTTTTAGTGCGTTCGTTAGATTTACTTTCAGCATTAACATACTGAGTGGCAATATTGTAAGTAATTCTACTGCCACTAACCTCACTACCTTCTTGCTGTAATAACGCATTTCCTGAAATTATCACTAAATTATTTGCGGGCTCATATCTTATTTCGTCTGCTTGTAAGCTAAGAGGAGTGCCATCGGCTAAGGTTTGTTTAAAGGTTGCTGGCTTCCCTTTAGCGATATAGGTTTTTTCTTCACTGCCAGATTGAGTCAGCACTTGTACTAAATCAGCACGTATAACTAATGAACCTTGAGTGATCACCACGTTATCAATATAGCTGAATATTTTATTTTTAAGATCAACGGCTTGTCTTGAAGCGTTAATTTCAATCTTTTGTTTTATATCAAATTTTTCAGCGAAAGCTGACGAAAATAGCGGAGTTGATAACAATAAGCACAGTAGGCTATTTTTTAACAATTTCATAAATTGATTTCACATGTTTAGTTAGTGTCATTTGGTTGGTGTTTAAGTCGACAATTAAACCTTTACCATCGATGGTAAATCCTTTACCGATAATTTTAATTTCTTGTTCTGAACTTATGATGTTAGTTTTTAGATCAAGTTCAAAGTATTTTCCTTGAACTTCTTGTAATAAGCTATCGGGATCTGTTGCTAACAGGCGGACATGCTTTTCTAATTTTACCCGGTTGTTATTGTATAATATGCCTTCATTGGCAGATATTTTCCATGCGGGCGCATCATTTTTTGGATGAAGTGTGTATTGAGGAAACTCAAAGTTGGTAATACTTAACTCAGGGTAATGTTCCATACGATGGGCATCAACAACATAAGCTAAACTTCCTTGATGTTTATAAACATTACTGTGTAAATTTTCGGCAATAAAATCAGGGGTCAGCGTCTTATCAATCGCTTGTAATTGTGGTGCTGAGGAATTTCTCCATTCAATTATACCGTAAACGCCTCCCGCAATCAGAAAAAACAACAAGGTTAAACTATAAAGTCGATTCATATACTCGCACCCGAAGCATTTGCTAAGGTGTTTTGGCTAAGCATGATTAAATCGCATATTTCTCGAACAGCACCAAAACCGCCATGGTTAAAAGTGGTGTAATTTGCGATAGATAAAATACTTGGGTGGGCATCTTGAACAGCAATACCCAAGCCCACAGCGTTGATACACTCATAATCAGGCATATCATCACCAATATAAGCAATTTCCTCGAGGGATAGCTTTAATTGCTTAGCCATAGTTTTCAAGGCGGGTAATTTATTTTCTTCACCTTGAACTATATATTTAACATTTAAGGCTGACATACGTGTTGCGACAATATTTGATGTTCTCCCGGTGATCACCGCTACATCGACACCGCTGGCGCCTAATGCTTTTATGCCGTAGCCATCTTTAGTGTGAAAAGCTTTTAATTCTTCACCATCGTTACCCAAATAAATACGGCCATCAGAAAAAACGCCATCAATATCACATATCAGCAGCTTTATTGTTTTCATGGTATTGAATGCTGTGTCAGTAATTTCGCCATAGAGTGTTTGCATATTAGATAAGACCTGATTTTAGTAAGTCGTGCATATTCATTGCGCCAATAGGTATATTATTGTCATTAACAATAATTAAACCATTAATTTTTTTGTCTTCCATGATCTTTAAGCCTTCGGCGGCTAGCATATCTTGATGAGCCACAGTGGGATTTTTTGTCATCACTGATGCAATAGTATCGAGATGTATATCAATACGTTCATCAAGAATACGACGTAAATCTCCGTCAGTGAATAAGCCTTGTAATTGACCACTCTCGCCGACTACCGCCGTCATCCCCAAACCTTTTAATGATACTTCAACCAACGCATCCTTAATTTTAGCATTAGCATTTACAGTTGGTAAGCGCTCACCACTATGCATTATATCGCTAAGACGTAGTAATAGGCGTTTTCCTAAACTACCACCGGGATGAGAGAGTGCGAAGTCGTCAGCGGTAAAGCCGCGAGCATTTAATAAGGCAACAGCAAGTGCATCACCCATTACTAGGGTTGCTGTGGTACTTGATGTTGGCGCTAATCCTAGTGGACAAGCCTCTTGTGAAACAGCAACACAGACATGGGTATCGCCTAGTTTTGCTAAGGTTGAGGCTGGATTCCCCGTCATCGCAATAAGTTTAGCGCCAATACGTTTTATGACTGGCACTATTGCTAACACTTCACTGGTTTCGCCCGAGTGCGAAATCGTTAACACGACGTCATCACCGGTTATCATACCTAAATCACCGTGACTTGCTTCACCAGGGTGAACAAAAAAAGAAGGTGTGCCGGTGCTCGCTAGCGTTGCAGCAATCTTACCACCGATATGGCCTGACTTGCCCATGCCAGCAATAATAACCCTACCTTTACAGTTAAACATTAACTGGCAGGCATATTCAAAGTTCTCATCAATGTACTGGGCTAACTCTGCAATAGCCTGTTGTTCTATGTGAATAACGTCTAACGCTAGTTGTTTGAAATCGTTCATTATTAGCCCGTTTTTATTTTATAAATTGCTATTATAGTGTTTGTTATTGCTTTATTTGACTAAAAAGTAGCGCTTGATAAGCGATAAAAGCGCCTATTAATAGCAAACCTTTTAAGCGTCCAATGCAAAACTTTCCGGCACGACGAGTAAAACACAGTATAAATAATAATACGGTAACGCCAAGCATGTAAGGGGCGTCACGTGCTGCGGCATCTGAATCTACTTCGCCCGGTGCAATTAGGCCAGCGAGCGAGAGTACAGCTAAAATATTAAAGATATTAGAGCCAATAATACTCCCTAGCGCTAAATCATCTTCTTTCTTGATAATACTCATAATACTTGCAGCAAGTTCTGGCAAGCTTGTGCCAACGGCAATAACGGTCAAACCAATCACTAAGTCACTGATACCAAATGCTTTAGCAATAAAAACAGATGAATCGACCAGGTAGCTAGCACTCATAGGTAAGAAAATAATACCAACGACTAGCCAAAGTAAAGATTTAGGTTTGCTAACCGCGTCTGGCACTTCTTGTTCAGCTTCAATGATCAATGGATCATCAATTGGCCGAGTTTTAGAGGCTCTTATGGTAATAAAAAGTAACGCAAATATATAAACAAAAAAGCCGATCATCAGTGATAAGCCTTCGTTAAAGCCAAAGTAATCGTCAGAAAGCATCCAATAGGCCAGGGCGGTAACAATTAAAATTAATGGAATTTCTCGTCTTACCGTTGATGAGGATACGTTTAAAGGTTGAAATAATGCCGTTATACCCAGTACCAAAGCAATGTTAGTAATGTTTGAACCGATTGCGTTACCGATAGCTGTATTATTGTTACCGTCTAAAGATGCTGTCGCTGCAATCATCATTTCTGGAGCAGATGAACCCATGGCAACAATAGTTAAACCAATAATCATCGGTGAGATACCAAAATTTCTTGCTAATGATGAGGCACCAAAAACAAATTTATCAGCACTCCATACCAGAGTAACAAGTGAAACAAGTAAAATTAGAATCTGTAATAACATTAAGGGCTCCTATATTAAGAGCGTAAATTGTCGCTGGTTGCGAAGCAAAAACAAAGAGAAATAATCAGATCTTGGTAAAAAAGTGCCCAAAAGGCGGTTTTTTTACATGCCATTGTTAAAAAATAGCCAAAGTAAAAATTTCATTAAAGCAAAAATATATCTTCTGAGAGTAAAATCTTACACTTTATTACGTTTTTACACGCTTTCTTACGATTTTTATTTACATTTTTAACGCAATTTTAATGACGTTTTTTGATTGCTCATGTAAAATTCACCTGACTTTAATAATAACAACCAGTGACGTTATATAAATCTTATGCCTGAAAACTTGGTCGATATCCAGAACCTTACGTTTAAACGTGATGAACGAGTGATCTATGATGATATTAGTTTGTCGATCCCTAAAGGAAAAGTTACCGCGATAATGGGGCCAAGTGGTATTGGTAAAACCACCTTATTACGTTTAATTGGCGGTCAACTCAGACCCAATTCAGGTAAAATACTTTTTGACGGACAAAATATTCCAACATTATCACGCAGTGCACTTTATGAAGCGCGTAAACGTATGAGCATGTTGTTTCAAAGTGGCGCGTTATTTACCGATATGAGTGTTTACGACAATATTGCTTTTCCGATGCGCGAACACAGTACCCTGTCAGAATCGTTAATTGAAAAAATGGTATTAATGAAACTTGAGGTCGTTGGTTTACGCGGTGCACGAAATTTAGCACCTGGCGAACTTTCTGGTGGCATGGCACGAAGAGTTGCCCTTGCCCGCGCTATCGCTTTAGATCCTGAACTTATTTTGTACGATGAGCCTTTTGCGGGGCAAGACCCTATTTCAATGGGTGTTATTGTTCGCTTAATAAAAGATTTAAATGAAGCATTAGGTTTAACCTCAGTTGTGGTCTCACATGACGTTACAGAAGTAATGAGTATTGCCGATTACATTTATATTATTGCTGAAAAGAAAATTATTGGTCATGGCACACCGTCAGAGATAAGTAAGCAAACATCACCACTGGTGCAACAATTTATTCAAGGTGAAGCTGATGGTCCCGTACCATTTCATTTTCCTAGCGCCCCTTATCAAGATGAATTAATGGGTAAGGAGCCTAAATAATGAATAGTTTACAAAGTTTAGGGCATAACATTATTGCCACGATTACGGGATTAGGGCGAGCAATAGTTTTATTACTTTCTGCATTGCTTCATGTGCCGAATGTACGTAAAGGCTTTCCTCTATTGGTGCATCAGTTATATTCTGTTGGCGTACTTTCACTGATGATAGTGGTGGTATCCGGTTTATTTATTGGCATGGTTATCTCTTTACAAGGCTATACTATTTTAGTGGGTTATGGTGCTGAAGGCAGTTTAGGACCTATGGTCGCACTATCTTTACTCCGTGAATTAGGCCCTGTGGTTGCGGCACTATTATTTGCAGGACGTGCAGGCTCGGCATTAACCGCCGAAATTGGTTTAATGAAAGCAACAGAACAATTATCAAGTTTAGAAATGATGGCAATTGATCCGTTACGTCGTGTGATTGCACCAAGATTCTGGGCAGGGTTTATTAGTTTACCTTTGCTAGCCGCTATTTTTTCTGCCGTAGGGATATTAGGTGGTCATCTCGTCGGTGTTGAATGGTTGGGCGTAGACAGTGGTACATTCTGGTCAGTGATGCAGGCTCAAGTTGATTTTCAAAAAGATATTCTTAATGGAGTGATAAAATCGGTTGTTTTTGCTTTTGTTGTCACTTGGATAGCTGTTTATAAAGGTTACGATTGTGTACCAACATCAGAAGGTATTAGTCGAGCGACAACTTCAACAGTTGTACAATCATCATTATTGGTTTTAGGGTTAGATTTTGTATTAACAGCATTAATGTTTGCGAGTTAATGTTTGCTGTTAGTTAATTTTTATAATAATTTTTATTTTAGGTTTGGTGGAAGACATGGTGTCGAAAAAAATTGAGTTAATGGTAGGTTTATTTGCAGCAATAGGTATTGCTGCGTTGCTTATGCTTGCGCTGAAAGTTGCTGATAGCGGTATCTCCGGTAATAGTGAGACATATCAACTTTATGCTAAGTTTGATAACATTGGCGGTCTAAAAGTTCGTTCAGCGATAAAAGTGGGTGGTGTTGTTGTCGGTCGTGTTAGTCATATTACCATCGATGCAAAAGATTATACGCCGGTAGTCACTTTAGATATTTATACACAGTATATTAATTTTTCAGAAGCAACGTCGGTCTCTATTTTAACCGCAGGTTTGTTGGGTGAGCAATATGTTGGCTTACGACCCGGTTTTGTTGATGAATCGGTAGGCACGCTAGTTCCAGGTGACTTTATTGAAGATACTAAACCAGCATTAGTACTAGAAGAATTAATAGGACAATTTTTATTTAGTCAAGGAAGTGACTAGCCGGTTTACCAATGGAGAGTAGAAATATAATGAAAAAATTATTTACAGTAATAATCGCTTTAGCATTAATGGTGAGTATTAGTGCAACAGCAAAAGCGGTTGATAGTAAAAACCCGTACGCGATGATCGAAACGGTAGCGAAAGTAACGTTTAAACGTTTTTCTGACGAACAACCAGAGATTCGTAAGAACCCTGAAATATTGAAAGATATCGTTCGTGAAGAGTTGATGCCTTACATTAATTACCGATATGCAGCATTGAAAGTTATCGGTTTTAAAAACTTTGAACAGACAACTTCGCAAAGCAGAGCTGATTTCGTTGATGTTTTTAGAGAGTATTTAGTTACCTCATATGCACAAGTCTTTACCTTGTATAAGCAACAAGAAGTTGAATTTGAACCAGAAAGAGACTTTGATGACGCTAAGGTTGTTGCTGTTAGAACCTCGGTTTTAGACCCAGGTAGACCACCTATAGATATTTCATTTCGTGTCAGAAGAAATACCACAACCAATGAATGGAAAGCTTACGATATGGTCGCCGAAGGTGTTAGTTTGCTTGATAGTAAAGAATCAGAGCTTAGCGGCTTAATACGTCAAAAAGGTTTGCCATACGTTACTGAAATGTTAAAAGAAAAAAGCGATCAAAAAATCGTTTTTAAGTAGCGTTAATAGGCTATTTCTGTGAAGATTAGGAATTGAAGTGAAGAAAATTAGTTTTATTGAAAAAGATTCCCGAGTTGTTTTTAGTGGTGAATTAACCTTATTAACTATTGATAATTCATTTGAAAAAAAATCAAAAGCTTTGATTAAATCAGGGGTGTTAATCTTTGATTTGTCAAATGTTTCAAAAGTCGATACGGCTTGTTTAGCTTGGCTACTTGCCATGCTAGAATTAAGTAATAAGACTGACTGCCAATTAACTTTTGATAATTTACCAAAAGATTTAATTAAATTAGCTCAGTTAAGTTGTGTTGATATGTTCTTACCAAAAACTGATAGTACGCTTAATCAGTAACCGGAGATAAATGTGGAAGTTTCAGATATAGAAAAATTACTTAATGATGCCCTTGAACTTGATGAGTTACATGTTGCATTTGATGGGTCACAATGCAAAGTGATTGCGGTTGCAGACTTTCTTGGTGAATTAAGCCGTGTAAAGAAGCAACAAGCAATATATGCACCTTTAGCAGAGACTATTAAAGCGGGTGCAATTCATGCGGTATCGATTAAAACTTTCACAACGTCAGTTTGGCAGCGTGAAAAAATGTTTAATCTTCCGCTTTAATTTTTCATAACCAAATAAGAATATTCTATTGGATGCATTTAAAATAACAGGTGGTACGGCCCTAAAGGGTGAAGTAACCATCTCGGGCGCAAAAAACGCCGCTTTACCGATATTAATGTCAGCACTTCTCTCTAAGACACCTATTACATTTAGTAACGTTCCTAAGTTAAATGATATTGAAACGACGATTAAATTGCTAAGTCAATTAGGTGCTAAAGCTCATTGGTCTGGTGACAATGAATTAGTTATTGATGCAAGTACCATAGATCATTGCCGTGCATCGTACGAGTTAGTTAAAACTATGCGCGCATCTATATTAGTTTTAGGTCCGTTATTGGCGCGTTTTGGTCATGCTGAAGTTTCTTTGCCCGGCGGTTGTGCTATTGGCGCAAGACCAGTGAATTTACATATTCACGGTTTAAAGTTAATGGGCGCAGACATAGACGTTGAAAATGGTTATATCATCGCTCGCAATAATGGGCGTTTAAAAGGTGCGACCATTTTTATGGACACGGTAAGTGTTACCGGCACTGAAAACTTGATGATGGCTGCAGCATTAGCTGACGGTATTACCACTATCGAAAATGCTGCGCGCGAACCAGAAATTGTTGATTTAGCTAAGTGCTTAAACGCTATGGGCGCTAAAGTTTCTGGCGCAGGTACAGATACACTGAGCATAGAGGGTGTTGCCGAGTTATCAGGCACACAGTATCGTGTTATGCCAGATCGTATTGAAACAGGCACTTTTTTAGTGGCTGCTGCGGTTACTCAAGGCAAGGTTAAGTGTTTAAATACAGATCCTAAAGCTTTAGAAGCGGTTTTAAGTAAGTTACAAGAAGCTGGCGCAGAAATTACCTCCGGTGATGATTGGATCGAGCTAACGATGAATCAGCGACCAAAAGCGGTTAATATTCGCACTGCTCCTCATCCTGCTTTTCCTACGGATATGCAAGCACAGTTCGTGACAATGAACGTAATTGCAAAAGGTATGGCAACGACAACAGAAACTATTTTTGAAAATCGTTTTATGCATGTTCCTGAACTACAACGCATGGGCGCTGATATCAGCCTTGAAGGCAATACCGCTATTTCTTGTGGTGTTGAATCACTAAACGGTGCGCAAGTAATGGCAACAGACTTACGTGCATCAGCAAGTTTAGTGATTGCTGGCTTAGTGGCGACCTCAGAAACACAAGTTGACCGTATTTATCATATTGACCGCGGTTACCAAAATATTGAAGATAAACTACAAGCACTTGGTGCGAATATTACGCGCATTAAAGCGAGTTAGTCTGAAATTAAGATAAAAGATACGATTGATTAAAGCACCTTTTTAGGTGCTTTTTTTATCGCTCAATATAATGAATGGCTTAGCTGCATATTATCAGTGTTGTTATTTCGCTGAAATAACCAGATAAGTAAACTCGTTACGCTATTAATTAGCAATACCCTATTCTCTTAAACTGCTAGAATGCGACGTTATAGGTAAGCTTGAACAAAGCACGATAAATTGGCAAGTTATAAAGTGTTCAATACAAATAACACAGTAACAGAATGAGAGTATCCAGATGAATAGCATTGATCTTTTTGTAAAAAATTGGGGCAGTAAAAGCGCCATGGTACCGATAGCCAGTGAGGATATAACCGAGCTAGAATTAAAATTATCTGCTTACTTGCCTGATGCATATAAATATTTGATTTCGACTTACGGTTTGGTACACACGCCAAATGTATTAACTAAAATCTGTGATTTAGGTGTCGATATTACCGAAGTACAAGATTTTTTAAGCCTTGATGATGTTTTTTCGCTCTCAAAGTTATATGAAATGACCGGTATGCCAAAAGGCCATATCTTGTTTGCATCTGATTGTAAGGGCAGTATGTTTTGCTTCAAACTTAGTGATTGTGTGCACAGACAAGCAGACAGTGCAGTATGGTTCTATGATCACACGGCGGTAACGGTTAATCAGGTCGCTAATTCTTTTACAGAATGGCTGGAGGCGTTTAATGAACTTTGATATTACAGAACTTGGCGTTCAGGAAAAATATCGCCTACTCAATGGTGGTGTTACACCAAGACCAATCGCTTGGATCAGTACACGTTCTAAAGACGGTGTTGACAATCTTGCTCCTTACTCTTTTTTTACGGTGGCCAGTTGTAATCCTCCGGTACTTCTCTATACGCAGGTAACCCAACGCAGTGGTCTTGATAAAGACACCTTACAAAACTTAAGAGAAACGGGTGAATGTGTTATCAATATTGTAAATAGCTCATTATTGGCCCAAATGAACAAAACGAGTGCCAGTATTAGTCTCGATGAAAGTGAGTTTGACTTTGCCGGGGTTGATAAAATAGGTAGCTGTAGCGTGGCACCATTTTCGGTTAAAGCGTCGCCAATTCGTTATGAATGCACATTAAGAGAACTTATTACTCTCGGTGATTTACCTGCTGGAGGAACGCTTGTGCTTTTAGATGTAAAGTCTATTTATGTTCGTGATGACCTATACAACGAAGCAGGCATAAACCAAGTGTTAATTGATTCTGTTGGTAAAATGGGCGGAGATGGTTATAGTCTCACTTCAGAATATCTAGCCCTTGAACGCCCATAAATTTACAATAAAAGTTT
>NZ_JACGVP010000029.1:0-18633 GCF_014077275.1 Colwellia sp. BRX8-7
TTTTGTCTAGCGACAATAGCACTGTGGCACCACCTGATCCCATTCCGAACTCAGAAGTGAAACGCAGTAGCGCCGATGGTAGTGTGGGAGTTCCCATGTGAGAGTAGGACATTGCTAGGCTTCTAATTAAGAAAAACCCGATTCGAAAGAGTCGGGTTTTTTGCTTTCTGGCGTTTGAAAACTTAGTAATTATAACTAATAAAATCGTAGTACCAATAGTTGTATAACTAAAACATATTATTCCTCTATCTTAAGTGCTGTACTTGACGTACTTATCATCACCACTAAAATACTACACAGAACGAGATCGGCTTTAATTATTTTTAACGTTTCTATATCGCCTTTTCTTGGCATTTTAATATTGAGAAAGATAATATCTGGATATGTAAATTCACTACTATTTTCCTAGGGTATTTCATTTCTCAAGTAAGTAACCGTTTGTTGTTAATTTACTAAATACGCGATTGAATTATTAATATTAAAATCACTGAAAGCATCTATCATGAGTTCAGCATGATCAATATTGTCTTCAACCATTAAGGTTTAAATTGCTTTAAGATCATACCTAATTTTATCTCTATCTGTTTGGTGATAATAAACAATTTAAACAGTTTTCTACGCTATTATTTTGACTTTTTTAAATTTCAAGATAAATAGACTTCCTACGCCTAATTCAGATTTAGCTTCTATACTGCCACTATGATGTTCAATAATGCGCTTAACAATACTTAAGCCTAAGCCTGAGCCTGAAAATTTTTTACCATTAACTAGTCGATGAAACGGCGAGAATATTTTATTAACATGTATTGGATTGAAACCGATACCATTGTCTTGCAATAATATTTCAATATAATTACCAGTATCGTCCATGGCTATGTCGATAATTGGTAAGCTATTATTAAATTTTATGCTGTTAGCAATTAGATTTTGGAACAAGAGTTGTAACAAAGCAATGTTACCTGAGATATCAGCCAGCTCATCTGGTATATTCACTTTAAAGTCAGTTTGTATTGTATCTTTAAGTGATATAACTGCTTTAGTAATAACAAGCTTTAAGTTAACAGTTTCGAATACTTGATTTGCATAGCCTACAGATAAGTAACTTTGTAAGTCTGATACTATGCTATGTACATCTTTTGTACTTTTCTCAAGGTAGTTAAACCATTTTAATTCATCAGGTGTACAGTCTATCCTTGAGGTTAAGTCGGCTTTTAATGCCTTAGATACCCCCATAATACGACTAATATGACCGTTAAAATCATGAGATAAGCTAGCACAAAATGCTTGCATGTCTTGATTATATCCAGCAAATTCTTGTTGGTGCCTAAATCTCTCAATAGCATAACAACATGTTTTATATAGTAATTGTGGTGTCAACTCATCTTTAGATAAATAGTCTTGAACGCCTTTGTTCAGCAAAGTTTGTGCAATTTTAATACTGTTTACAGAAGTCAATACCACCATTGGCAAGGGGTTAGTTTGTAAACTTAACCACAGTACAGTTTCGCTTATAGTTGAATCAGGTAATTGTAAGTCACACAGGCATATATCAAAGTGTTCAGAGGAAAGTCTTGCAGCACCTGTAGATAAATTTTCTGACCTTACAACATGAGCATGTATTTCCGTAATAGACGCTAAAGCATCTTCAATAATCTCAAAATGATCAGGGTTACCCTCTATTACCATTACCTTCATGATATATGTTTTCCTATGTCATTAATGAAATGTGAATACATCCATGAAAATTAGACATTATCAACTTAGGTTGCTAATGTAAATATGTACCAATTGTATTGTAGATTTTCACAAAAGGTTATGGATGTCTTTGTGTTTGTATTTTTAAAGTAGATGTTCATGCTAGGATGGTACTAAATGAGAATTTTGATTGTTGATGATGATGAAATTGATAGTGCTCTGGTAAAAAGAGCGTTGAGTACATCTTTACAAAATAGTTATGAAGTTGAAGAGGCTGACTCTGTAATCAAAGGTCTTGCCCTAATTGAAGCTGAAACCTTTGACGTTATTTTACTTGATTATCATATGCCTGAAGTTAATGGTATTGAAATGATTATCGACATCCGCTCTCGCTTAAATCTTGGTAATACCGCTATTATTGTTATCAGTGCCGCACAAGACAGTTCAATTGCGTTGAACTGTATTGAAGCTGGAGCACAAGACTTTATCTCTAAAATTGACATATCACATGTCAAACTCCATCAAGCGATTATACACTCTAAAAAACGCTTTGAAATTGAACAGCGATTGCATGGAAGCTACTTAGCTTTAAAGAATATGGCTGAAACAGATCAACTTACGGGTCTACATAATCGCTATTACTTTAATGAAACCCTCAAGTTTATGATTGCTAATAGTGACCGAACAAAGCTATCTGTCGGTATGCTAGCCTTGGATTTAGACGAATTTAAACATGTTAATGACTCACTAGGTCATCATGCAGGAGATCAATTACTGGTTGATTTGGTTGTAAGAGTTAGAGAATGCTTAAGGATCAATGATGGTTTCGCTCGACTAGGTGGTGACGAATTTGCTATTACTTTAGCCAATGTTCAATCTGTCGAAGAAGTTAATATGATTGCCAATCGTATTTTAAGTTCATTTCAAAAGCCATTTTTAATCGATGATCATCGTATTAAATGTACTATTAGCATGGGGGCTGCCTTATACCCTAACGATGCGGATAGCCAAGTAGAATTGGTCAAGTGCGCTGATATCGCGATGTACAGAGCAAAACAGAATGGTAAAAACGCTTTAAGATTCTATGAATCGCATTATCAAAATGAATTTAATCGCCGTTTTTTGATTCAAAGTGAAATAAGTGAAAACCTACGTAAATCATTGTTTAGACTATTTTATCAACCTGTGTTTTGTGCACATAACGCTCAAATCATTGGTGTTGAAGCCCTTATTAGATGGCCTGATTCACCGAAGTCATATACACCTGGTGAATTTATTCCTGTTGCTGAAGAAACACGATTGATTCATGATCTCGGTCAATGGGTACTTACGACTGCTTTAGATGACTTAGCATCATGGCAAAGACAATTTACTGATGATTTCTTCATGTCCATCAATATCTCAGCCTTACAATTGCAAGACCCTCAATTAACTTCAAAAATAATATACGAAACAACACGGCAAAGAGTTTTACCTAGTACCATCATCTTAGAAATCACTGAAACAGCACTTTTAGAAGACGATGAAGTAACGCGAGAAACACTTCATTCATTGTCATCTCATGGTTTCCAAATAGCATTAGATGATTTTGGTATGGGTTTTTTTTCTATTGCTCATTTAAATAACTTCCCTATTGATATCGTTAAACTCGACAAGTCGCTACAAAAAAAGGAGCCATACGTTAACAAGAAAAAAAGCTTGCTTGAAGCCGTGACTATTATGCTTAAGCTTCTTGATTTCATTGTTGTTGCTGAAGGTATAGAAACAGAGAGTCAATTATTAGTTTGTCGTGAACTTAAAATAGATAAGATACAAGGTTATTTATTGGGTAAGCCTATGCCAGCACATATGGTAGAAGAAAAGTTGCTTGCACAGATTGCATAACTTAATGGTTTTATATATCACTTAACTCTTACGTATAACTTGATATAAGTGGAGCGAGAAATCGATGATATCAGCTTTAATACCCGACAATGAACTGGCACGTTTGGCAGCATTAGATGAGTACAATATCTTAGATACGCCATCTGAGCTAGCTTATGATCAGCTCACCGAGCTTGTCTCCAGTGTCTGTGGTACTCCTATTGTGCTAATTTCTTTTATCGACGAGAAGCGACAATGGTTTAAGTCTCATTACGGGCTTGAAGTAGGAGAGACTCCGCGCGATATTGCCTTTTGTGCGCATGCTATTCATCAGGATGACATCTTTGAAATACAAGACAGTCGTAAAGATAAACGTTTTCATGATAACCCTTTAGTAACCGGACCCACTCAAGTTGTTTTTTATGCAGGTGCTCCATTGATAACACCTGAAGGTCTAAGGCTGGGGACTTTATGTGTCATCGATAACAAACCGTCACTATTGACAGATATTCAAAAAAAACAGTTAACCATTATTGCTCAGCAAGTTGTAGCCCATTTAGAGCTCAAGAAAGTTGCCCGTATCAAAGATAGCCTTGTTTCGAAGTCATTATCATTAACGAGTAACTTAGTGGCAAAGAATAAGGAACTTGAACAGTTTGTTTTTGTGGTATCGCATGACTTGAAATCACCTTTGGTCACTATTAATGGCTTTACGTCCACGTTAGCGAAAGAATTATTGGCTAAAACTACCGAAAAACAGCAGCATCGTTTTAGTAGAATACTTAAAAATGTTCAGCATATGAGGGATCTGCTCACTAATTTACTTGAGTTTTCTAAAGTCATGAAAGGGGACGTCATTAAAGAACCTCATGATGTAACTAGCCTTATTGAAAAAAGTTGGCAGAGATTGTTGACCAAAAACAAAATACTGAACGCTGAGCTTATTTTAACTAAACCCTTACACTCCATTTTGACTCATCAGCCACTTTTTTCACAATGTATCGATAACTTATTAAAAAATGCCGTGCAATATCGGAGTGTTGAGCGGAATCTACAAGTAAAAATTCATACTGAATTATCAGATACAGCGATTTCTTTATTTGTCTGCGACAATGGCTTGGGTATAGAACAAAAAGATCACGCACGTGTTTTTGATGTTTTTGAGCAGATTGTTGAAAGTGAGGGGACTGGAATTGGCTTGACTATTGTTAAGGCCGTAATGGAAAAACACAGCGGTTTAGTGACGCTAGTCTCTGGATTAGATCAAGGATGTTGCTTTGAATTGCATTTTCCAAAAATATAAATATAAATATAATCCACTAAATAATCCATATTAGGAATACCCATGAACGAATGATTACAGCAATTTGCCAACCCCAATTTTATGCCGCACGGACATTGCTACCTTTGGCGACCTGATATCTTATGGACCCATGTTATTTCTGATATCACTATAGGTGTAGCCTATTATCTGATCACTATTATTTTGGGTATATTACTCTACAAGAGAAAAGAAAGTGTGCCATATAAAGATATATTTGCCTTATTTATGGCGTTTATTTTCTTTTGTGGTACCACCCATTTTGTCGCTATTTATGTCACTTGGTACCCCGCTTATGAGTACCAAGGCTGGATAAAAGCCTTAACCGCTTTTACTTCTATTTTGACTGCCATTGTTTTAGCACCAAGATTACCCGATCTTATTCAATTACCGGGTGTCGAAATTAAATATCATGAGGCACTAAAGGACGTTGAGGCGTTAAAACATAAAAATGCCCAAATGAGTTCAGTTTATTCTGCAACACTTGACCGAGAAGAACGTGTCATCGAATTAAAAAAAGAAGTTAATGCCTTAATGATCGAACTTAAGCGAGAGCATGCCTACGATGTTTAACTTCGCCACCTTGTCTATATTAAATTCTTATTGTACATTCGCTTTTATGTGGAATATCGATGAATTCTAAGAATTCGGTATTAACTGCACTACTATTATTCTTTATCACACTAGAAGTGCTTATTGCTCTTGATTACGAATCAAAACAAAAAGACATGCGTGAGCAACGCGTTTCGGTGTATTCAGCTATTATCGAACTGCAAAGTCAGATTGGTTATGTTGGTTTAATACATAATTTTAAAAATGCGATCTTACGGCACAGTGAACCGCACTATCGGGCGGATGCTTTTGAAAACTACCGTAAGGCAAACATCCAATTAGATAAACTAGAAGTACAAGGTGCGTTAATTCTTGGGCAACTTAACATGTTAGCGGTAAGAGACATGCTGTTGGCTTATAAGGAAAGGTTATCCCTATTACCAGCCTTGACTGAGAAAAATATGAGTATAAGTGAAGTTGATAATTATTTACGTTACAACGATGAGCCTTCTCATATTGAAATAAAAATTGTCGCAGATAAAATTGCGATTTTACTTGAAGATAGGATGTCTAGCTTACTTCATAACAGCCTTAAGTCTGGCTTTATTGTGCTAGTTGCTTTGTTATTGACCTTAGTCGCCATTATCCGTTTTTTCTTTAAAGATCAGCAAAATGCACTCGCGCAAAGTACGATGTTAAACATCAAGATGGAAGGGCATAAAGTTGAGATGGCTCGTTCACAAGCGATCTTATTGAGTATGATGGAAGATGTTGAAAAAGAAAGACGCCAAGCGATTAAACTCAACAAGCAATTAGTTAATAAGAACAAAGAAATGGAACAGTTTATCTATACCGTTTCACACGATCTTAAATCGCCATTAGTCACTATTTCCGCTTTTAGTCATAAATTACAATTATAACTTGTTGATAAGTTGACCGAAAAGCAAGCATATCGTCTGAGTCGCATCATCGAAAAGGTTGATAACATGGAGAGGGTATTAACCGATTTACTCGATTTATCGCGTATTGTTCAACAAGCTATAGAAACCTCTGCGATTAATGTTAAGCAAGTCGTCGAACAACAAAGTGCCGTATTAGAAGAGGGACTTCTCAAAGCCAATGCTACTATTAACCTAGCTGAAAATTTACATACCGTAAATGCCAATCAACGCTTGGTGTCTGAGGGGATACTGAATTTACTCAGCAATGCTATACGCTATCGAGATCCAGCGATTCCTTTGCTTATTGACATATTTACCAGCCAAACAAAATTATCGACAACAATTCATGTAAGGGACAACGGTATAGGTATCGACTCAAGATACCATAAGTTAATTTTTGGTATCTTTGAAAAGCTTTCCGCAACCAAAGGTACTGGCGTTGGCTTAACGATTGTTAAAACAATAATGGATAAGCATAACGGCAAGGTGCTACTTACTTCGGCACTGGGCGAAGGATGTTGCTTTTCTCTTGAATTTCCTAACGATGTCAAAGGTAATAATAAAACAGTGAATTAACACTGATAACGGATTCAAGATATTGCTCACACTAATTTTAGTGGGTTATTATTTATCTAATATCATTTATTTTTTTACTAAAAAGCCGCGTTTACTTATCAAGTAAACGCGGCTTTATTTTTGGGCAGATAATATTACTTTTTCTTTTTACCAAATGGTTGCTTTGGCTTTCTATCATCAAACTGGTTTTCAGAGAAACGTGTTAAGCCTTGCTTACTTTTCTCAGCAGCAGAGCTTGTTGACGGCTTCTTGCCATAAGCCGTCTTAGTCGTTGCTGGCTTTTTGCCAAAAGTGGTTTTATTTCCTTTAGCGTTATTTTTTCCTTTACCGTTATTCTTATAGTGTTGCTGCTCTTTCTCACCACGGGTTTCGTTAGGTACAAGACAGCCCGGTTTAGAACCAATTAGCGTCTTTCCTAAGCCCATTTTAGTAAAAGCTTGGCGAAGCATCGGCCAGTTAGCTGGATCATGATAACGTAATATAGCTTTATGTAAGCGACGCTGAATAGTGCCTTTAGGTACGGCAACACTCTTGCTGTTTTTATTTACGTTTCGCAGTGAATCTATTTCAGTGTGGTATAAAGTAGTGGCATTGGCTAAAGGTGATGGATAAAAGTTTTGAACCTGGTCTAATTTAAAATCATTACTTTTTAACCAAAGTGCTAAGTTAACCATATCACGATCTGTTGTGCCTGGATGTGCAGAAATAAAGTATGGAATTAAATATTGTTTTTTACCGGCTAACTTAGAGTAATGATCAAACATTTCTTTAAATTTATCATAGCTGCCCATACCTGGCTTCATCATGCTATTTAAAGGACCTTCCTCAGTATGCTCAGGGGCTATTTTTAAGTAACCTCCAACATGATGCGTCGCTAGTTCTTTGACATATTCTGGATCTTGAATCGCTAAATCGTACCTAACGCCTGATGCGATTAATACTTTTTTGATGCCAGGTATTTTTCTTGCAGCACGATATAGCTCAATAGTAGGCGTATGATCTGTATCTAAATGACCACATATTGTTGGCCATACACAAGAGGGTTTACGACAGGTTGCCTCAGCTTTTTCACTTTTACAATTTAGCTGATACATGTTGGCGGTAGGACCACCTAAGTCAGATATTACACCGGTAAATCCTGGTACTTTTAGTTGAATATCTTTTATTTCATTGAGTATCGATTCTTGTGAACGACTCTGAATAATTCTGCCTTCATGCTCTGTTATCGAACAAAAAGTACAACCACCAAAACAACCACGCATTATGTTAACCGAAGTTTTTATCATGTCATAGGCAGGGATTTTTGCATCACCGTAACTTGGGTGCGGTACTCGCGCATAAGGTAAGCCAAATACGCCATCCATTTCACTTTCTGTTAAGGGAGTTGCGGGTGGATTTAACCAAATAAGTCTGCTGCCATGGCGCTGTACTAAAGGTTTAGCAGAAGTCGGGTTAACTTCCTGGTGAAAAATACGCGAAGCATGGGCATACAATACTTTATTATCACGTACTTGTTCGAAAGTAGGTAAGTTAATATAAGTTGTTTCCCAAGGCTTCTTTTTATCGGCCCAAGATTTATTTTTATGTTGCTCTGCCCGATGCGGTGTCAGTTCAATCACTTGTGCTGTTTTGGTTATATCAGTGTCGGTGTTTTTAGCCGCAGCATCTGCTTCTGCACTGTTCTCAGAACAATCAGTAGAGGTGATTTCTTGATAAGGACTGATTATTGGGTCTATTTTACCGGGTTTATCTATCGAACGAGAGTCGATACCTTTCCAGTTGGGTAATACTTGGTTAGCAAGAAAAGCACTACCGCGAACATCGGTGATATTTTTAACTTCCTCACCATTTGCAATACGGTGGGCAATTTCAATTAAGGGGCGTTCGGCATTACCGTAGACGAGAATATCTGCTTTTGAATCAAATAATACCGATTGACGTACTTTATCTGTCCAGTAATCGTAGTGGGCAATGCGACGTAAGCTTGCTTCGATGCCGCCAATAATTACCGGCACACCTTTATAAGCTTCTTTACAGCGCTGAGTATATGCAGCTACTGCTCTGTCTGGACGTTTTCCGCCTTCATCGTTTGGCGTGTAGGCATCGTCATGACGCATTCGACGTTCAGCGGTATAACGATTGATCATTGAGTCCATATTTCCGGCTGTAACGCCAAAAAATAGATTAGGCTGACCTAGCTCCATAAAGGCATCTTTGGTATGCCATGCAGGTTGGGCGATAATTCCGACACGAAACCCTTGCGACTCTAACATTCTGCCAATAATTGCCATTCCAAAACTTGGATGGTCAACATAAGCATCGCCAGTTACTAAAATGATATCACAAGAATCCCAACCT
The DNA here is from genome assembly GCF_014077275.1 of Colwellia sp. BRX8-7. NCBI lineage: Bacteria > Pseudomonadati > Pseudomonadota > Gammaproteobacteria > Alteromonadales > Colwelliaceae > Colwellia > Colwellia sp. BRX8-7. Next base: position 9,307 of record NZ_JACGVP010000029.1, read on the forward strand.
AGGGTGTCCATCTCACTTCGAGACATAGGTAAAAACGGCGCTGTTCCATAGCATTCAGCCCAGTATTTTGGGTATTCGAACAATGAGGTTTTTACTTGTGTGAGCATAATTTGGCCTAGGATTGTGTAAGTAAGATTTTATTGTCGCTGGTCAATACAAAAAACAATAATTTGTTGTATAGAACAAGGCGCGCGATTATAGCAAATTATCATTTTAATTGTATCCTTTATTGATGCATGGGCATGATTTAAAAAGCCTCCATACATTATGACGCAACTTTATTGCGGTTGGTCGCATAAGATTACACTTTGCCGCCAGTTAAATTTACTATTTGATTGTATAAATTTATCGGGTTGAGTATAACTAACTATCTGATGTCCATTCTCAAAATTCACGATTAAAATAAGTCTCTTACCTATGAAAATAAAAATATTAACCGCCGCTATAAGTTTATCTTTAGTTGCCTGTGTAACAACAACGGCTGATCAATCGGCTGAAAAAATTTTAGATGATAACTACAGCAATAATAAATCTGTGGCGGCCGCTAAAGAAGTAAAGACAATCGCTATTGCTAAAGCCGTTGCCCCAAAAGAGTCTTTGTTAACAAATAACGACTTATTAATCACCTTAGAACAAATTATGTCTGACCCAGATTGGATGGGGCGTTCACCACAAAGTTGGTATTGGGGTGATGATAATCAGACTATTTTCTACAAACAAAAACGTGCGGGTAGTCCACTAAGTGATTTATACCGCCAAGCGACGTTGGACAAGGAAGCAGAAAAAGTTAAATTAGCGCAAATGCATGTGGTCAGTGATAGAAATGCACAACGAAATAAAGCCAATACGCATGAAGTTTACACTTTTGAAGGCAATGTTTTTGTTAAAGAGCTAGCGAGTTTAGATGTTCAACAACTGACTTATACGTCAGCTTATGAATATTCAACGATGTTTTTAAATAATGGTAATGTCGCTTACCGAGTTGGCAATAAATTTTTTGAACATGACTTATCCAGTAATAAAATTATTGAATTAGCTAATTTACAATTAAAAAAAGATCCTAAAGACAGTGAGGAGAGTCAGAGCTATATTGCCAGTGAACAACATGACTTAATCGCTTATGTTGCCTTGCAAAAAAGAAATAGCGAACTGCGAAAGAATCAACAAGAAAAACTCAAAGCGCAAAACGCTACACTGACTAAGAGTGACTTCTATTTAGGGGATAATAAACGTATCAATCACGCGAGTCTATCGCCCAACGGTGATAAGCTTATTGTCAGTATTAGTAGCGGTGAATCAAGCCAAGCTGATAGTGATATTATGCCTAACTATATTGCCGATGATGGTCATATAAAAGTGGAAAAGGTCCGTCAGCGTGTTGCTGATAATCGTCAATATAATGATGAGCTTTTTTTACTTGATTTAAAGTCAGGTCAAAAATTTCCGCTTTCTTACGACGTTTTACCCGGTGCTGATGAAGATGTACTTGCCAGTGTAAAAACTGAGAACTATCAACGTGAAGGTAAGGTTTATCAGTCGCAAAAATCACCCCGTAATATTCATGTTATGCAAGCTAATTCCCCTATTCAATGGCACGAAAATGGCAAACAAGTTGCAGTATTACTAGAAGCATGGGACAACAAAGACCGTTGGTTAACAACCGTTAATTTAATGGAGAATAAGCTAGAGAGCCAACATCGCTTACATGATGATGCTTGGATCAACTGGAGCTTTAATGAGTTTGGTTGGTTAAAAGGTGACAATACCTTGTACTACCTCTCAGAAGAAACTGGCTATTCTCATCTTTACAGTAAAAACTTAGCAGGTAAAGCCAAACAACTCACCCGTGGTCAATTTGAAATCAGTGATGTGAGCCTAACGCAAGATAAGTCACGTTTCGTCTTTAAAGCAAATAAAAAACACCCTGGTATTTACGAAATCTATCAAGTAGATATAAAATCTGGTCAGTTTAGTGCTTTAACTGATTTAGGCGGTATGAATGACTATGCATTAAGCCCTGATGATTCAACCTTATTAATTGAACATTCAACAGTAGCCATGCCTCCAGAGCTTTATGTAAAAGCACTTAAAGATGATGCTACGGCGATACGCTTAACTCATACGGTCTCTGAAAAATTCTTAAGTATGCCTTGGACTGCGCCAAGTGTGGTTGCTGTGCCTTCTTCATATCAAGATGAACCTGTTTATTCTCGTGTTTATTTACCAAAAGACTATGATAAAACGGCTGATAAAAATCGTGCGGTAATGTTTAGTCATGGCGCTGGCTATCTACAAAACTCACATTTAGGTTGGTCTGGGTATTTTAGAGAATACATGTTCCATAGTATGTTAGTGCAACAAGGTTATGTCGTTATTGATATGGATTATCGTGCTTCTGCAGGATACGGACGCGATTGGCGAACAGCTATCTATCGCCACATGGGCAAACCTGAAGTACAAGATATGCGTGATGGCGTAAACTGGTTAGTTGATAATGCTAATGTTGATCGTCAACGTATTGGTACTTATGGCGGTTCATATGGCGGCTTTCTAACCTTAATGTCTATGTTCACTCAGCCTGATTTATTTCAGTCAGGTTCGGCACTGCGCTTAGTCTCTGACTGGGCCTATTATAATCATGGTTATACCTCAAATATTTTGAACACCCCTGGCGATGACGCTATTGCTTATGAGAGAAGTTCACCTATTTATTTTGCTGAGGGATTAGAAAAACCCTTATTAATTAATGCGCCAATGGTCGACGATAATGTCTTTTTTCAAGATACCGTACGTTTAGTGCAACGTTTGATTGAGTTAGAAAAGCAAAACTTCGAAACGGCTATTTATCCAGTCGAACCTCATGGTTTTGTCCAACCAAGTTCTTGGTTAAATGAATATAGACGTATCTATAAGTTATTTGAAAATACCTTGTAACTTATGTAAAGCTTGCAAGACTAAAGGGTTACCTTTCTTATGAATTAAGAGCGGTAACCTTTTTTTTGACGAAGAAAAGAACGACACTCTACTCATTGAAATAAAATGGTTACAGGAAGATGAAACTAATATTTGTGATGTTATTTTATCTCGATTTTATTGTAAATGCTCAGGCTAAAGCGGTATGTAAAGTCAGTTTGGGGAGCATAACTATTTCCCTTATGCCATTATCGAAAAGGGAAGATTAGAGTCAAGTATCATAAAAGATATTCATGATGCTATTACTGAAAAATTGAGCAGTCTGAGCAATATAAAATTTCAAGCTCAGTGATAAGTGAGCATAATATCCTTAGCGCACTTTAAGCTAATTCTAATATATCGATAAAACAATATAATAAGACAATAATCGCGTTGAAAAAAGCAGGTGTTATCGACGATTTTTTAAGAAAAATCAGGCTTTACCTTAATGTTTTTTTAGTGAAAATGATTTGATAGCCATTAAAAATAATATGGCAAGCACACCACCTAATGCCCCCCATAAATGAGCATTTATTGCTACGTTAGCGCCAATCAAGTCAGCGACGTCTTCACTTGCGCCATAATATTGTTCGTGAGCTATCTTTAAAATTACTCCAATAAGTAATAAGTAACCGGTGCGCTCTTTTGCTTTTATATCCTCAATAGCGCCCCAAATAAACAAGCCATGTAAAATACCGGATAAACCCACGTATTGTTCAATGTTTGGCGAAAACCAATGGATGCCAGCAGCACAAATAACAGCACTTATCATAAATACAATCAGATAACTTTTAATGGTGTAGAAGTGACCATGTAAAGCCCACAACATAATAACCGCTGCACTATTCAACAGGAAATGGGCACCATTGGTGTGAAAAAAATGCCCGGTAAATACCCGCCAAACTTCGCCTTGTGTGACTAAACTGCGTTGATAAACAAAAAAACCACTTAAACTACTATCAAATATAAAAGCAACCAGTGAAATAATCAGAACTATGGCGGGAACCGTTACTTGTTGAACAGAAATTGGAAAAGCAGAAAGTGACAATCGCATTAAAATAGGCTTATAAACAAAGAGTAAAATATATTTTACTGCATTTTAGATGTTTTTTATATTGAAAATATTCTTAACGTTTAATGGTGAACAGCGTAGACTCATCGTTAATAATTATCTGTTAAGCCCAAATTAATGTCCCGAGCATACTGCTTACAATGCGAACGTCCTGAAAAATCTTGTCTATGTCATTTAGTCACATCGGTTGATAATGATATTCATATCGTGATTTTACAACATCCATTAGAAGTTAAACAAAGTAAAGGCAGTGTAACCTTATTACATCAGTCATTAAAAAATAGCCAAGTTATTGTGGGTGAAAATTTTACTGACAATATTGAAGTACAAAGACTATTAGAGCATTATCATCAACAATGTGCTGTTTTATATCCGGCTAATGATGCCGTTGTTTTAAGTGTCAATAATAGTAATATAACAACACCTAAGTGTTTGTTTATCTTAGACGGCACTTGGAAAAAAGCGTATAAAATGTTTATGAGCAACACTTGGCTGCAACAACTGCCGCATTTTACCTTGGAGAATGATATTGTTGGACAATATCGAATTCGAAAAACAACTAAAAAGCACGCTCTGTCATCACTAGAGGCTTGTTGCTATGCGCTTAGTGTTTTAGAACACCAACGCGATGGAGAAAATAAGTATCAAGCAGTATTGGCAAGCTTTGTAGAATTTAATCATTTTCAGTTATCGTTTAACCCAAACTAGTTTATGTGTTTTTAAGGAAAACTATGTCTCGAATCCCACTATTTCAGCGTTTAAGTATGGTAACGCTATCACTGGTACTTACCTTCACTAGTCAAGCCGAAATAATAAAACAGCAAGAAGACCGTGAACCCGAAGCTGCTACGGGTGTTATCCATAAACAAGCAGTTACCAGCAAAGACTTTATGATCGCGGCAGCTAATCCTTATGCTAGCCAAGTTGGTTTCAACATCCTAAAAAAAGGAGGCAGTGCCATCGATGCGGTGATTGCTGTGCAACTGGTATTGACCTTAGTTGAACCGCAATCTTCAGGGATCGGTGGTGGTGCTTTTATTTTGCATTGGGATAAAAAGGAACAATTCTTAACGACTTTTGATGGTCGCGAAACTGCGCCAAAATTGGCAACGGCTGAGCTGTTTTTAGATGATAAAGGTAAAGCCATTTCTTGGATTAAAGCCGTTGTTGGTGGTCGTTCTGTTGGTGTTCCTGGTGTGTTGTCAGCACTAAAACAAGCGCATCAACAATATGGGGTGCTTGCTTGGTCAGAATTGTTTGTCGAAGCCATTGAGCTTGCCGAGCAAGGTTTTATTGTTTCTCCACGGCTCGAAAAACTAGTCTCAATGCAGTTTAATCCAGGCATTAGCCAACTTCCTGAAATAAAGAATTATTTCTTCCCTAATAATATTGCCATAAAAGCCGGTGATCGTTTAAAAAACAAAAAGCTTGCTGCTGTTTATAGAAGTATTGCTAAAGATGGACTTAAACCTTTTTATCATGGTTGGATAGCGGAAAAAATTGTTGATGCGGTGCAAAATTCTATCATAGCGCCAGGTAGGCTTACTCTGCAAGATATGGCACATTATCAGCCTAAACAACGACCTGCTGTTTGTGGTAGTTATCGCGACTTTAATATTTGTGGTATGGCACCTCCTAGTTCTGGCGGTGTTGCGGTTATTCAACTGCTTGCCCAACTTCAACCTTACGACTTTGCGAAAGAAAGCCCCAATAGTTTAACGGCCGTGCATTTACTTACACAAAGTTCTCGTTTAGCCTTTGCCGATCGAGAACGATATATTGCCGACAACGACTTTGTTAATGTACCTGTTGCGGGGCTAATATCTCCTAACTATTTAGCAAAACGCTCGAAATTAATTAATATTGATAAGGATATGGGAACAGCGCAAGCTGGTTTCCCGCAGGGCGCTTTAGCACAAGCAGACGATCTTGCTTTAGAGTTACCATCAACCAGTCATATTTCAATTGTTGATAAACAAGGAAATGCGATATCAATGACGACCAGTGTTGAAATGGCTTTTGGTTCAGCGGTGATGGTGGAAGGCTTTATTTTAAACAATCAATTAACCGATTTTTCATTGGCGCCAAAAGTAAATGGGCAATGGGTAGCAAATCGCTTAGAGCCGCTAAAGCGACCTAGAAGCTCCATGGCTCCTACGATGGTATTTAACCAAGATAATTCATTAAAACTTGTTGTGGGTTCACCAGGCGGCAGTCGGATTATAAACTATGTTGCGCAAGCCATTGTTGGTGTAATTGATTGGCAGTTAGACCCTCAAACGGCAATAAATTTACCAAAAGTAACCAATCGTAATAAGGTGACCACCTTAGAAAAAGGCACGAATATTGAATTATTAAAGCCAGCTTTAGAAGCCAAGGGACATAAAGTTATCGTTAGAGATTTGAATAGTGGTCTTCATGCAATTGAAGTGACAGAGCAGGGATTAATTGGCGGTGCAGATCCGCGCAGAGAAGGGGTTGTCTTAGGTTTATAAATCATTTTTTGACCTATCTATTTTAGGATAGGTCAAAAGTGTATTTTAAAACATAGACTAATTTAGAAAGGGTCTTTTAATATTTTATCAATAACCCAATCGCCATCTATTTGAATAAGAGATAAGCGCTTAACGTCTTTCAAACGATTATTATCGTAAATACCATCAAAATAAACAGTAATTACCGCTGCGTCTTTGAACTGCTCACGAACTTTTACACCGCTGTCATCAGGCGATGCAACCACTGAATCGTAAGACATATTAAATAAATGGCGGCCAACAGCTTTGGGTGACTTGTAATGTAAGATAATTCGAGACAATTGTGGGCTACAAACTTTGGCTGCTTTCTTCACATTTTTTTCATTATAAAGTGCATCAAAAAAAGCGATAGCGACAACTTCAGGACTTTCTGAAGTTTTAATGTCTCCACTTTCTTCGTCACCACATGCAGTAAGTAGAAGAGTAAATGAGATAATGATTAATTTTAAATAGTTCATAAGCTGTAAATATTACCTGGAAAGTATCCTTATATACTACCTGAAATTATTAACTGATTAGTATTAAATATTATAAAAATTCAAATATTATTGAAATTTTATAGAGTAAGCCCAATATATAAACTATCAACGGGTCCTTAGGAGTAAAAATTGCAAAATATCATTTTGAACTTTATTTTGTTCATCAGCTCTTTAGTATCCGTTAATGCTGTTATCTCAGTTCCTTTGTCATCTGTGATTAGCAACGATACTCAACAAGTAGAATACATAGAGTATTGTGCTGAAGCCCCCTTACTTATATTACAAAAAACACGTGAAGTTCAGCTATATAAGGCATTAAATGCTCTAAGTATGAGTGGAACTTACTTATATTCGGATTTGTTTCATGACGCTTTTGATTTACATCATGACTCCCTCATACTTGTCGATACACAGATAAGTAGGCAAAAATATAAAATTCAAAAGCAAACCTTTCAAAAGTCTTTGGTAACTATTCATCTACAATTCATTAAAACGCTTTATCAAGTTGAAAGTGAAAACCTCAGCGCGTAATCGATTATTTTAATAAATATCCGTTTAATCATTTCATTGATTAAACCTTTTAAATAATTTGATTGAGTGCTCTATGGAAAATTTCTTTACGTATGATTTATATCTGGCGTTAGCGCCATGGTTAGTTTTTGCTGTGCTATCAGTATTGGCGATAATATTAATGAAGCTTGCTAAACAACGCCGTGGTATAGCGATTGCCTTTGCTGTTTTTGTGCAAATGTTTTCTCCAGATCCTTTTGTGGAGAAAGCGATTGCTATGGTGGTTTCTGAAAAAAGAGCGATTAAAAAGCAGCAAGACGAAGATGGAGAAGGGCAGGGGTTAATAAAAAAGATTGAGTAAAAGCCTACATATACAAATGCCAGACGAAAACGTTCTGGCATTTTCTAAATAATATTGTTTATAAAGAACTCGTTGATGATTTATTCAATAAAGTTAAGATTTCTTCTTTATTCTTTAATATTTTTATATCACTAAATAATTGCTCTGCCTCAGGGTATTGTAATCTTAAGTAACGTAGCCACTGTTTTAATCGACTTGAAAAATAAAAGCTTTTATCGCCAATTAATTCAAGTTCACTGTATTGTTTTAGTAGAGAGCATAGTTGGTGCCAAGGCATAGGTTGTTGATTGTTTTTTATTACCGCTTCCAAGTTTGGCAGAGCAAGTGCGCCACGGCCAAGCATTAAGTTAGCCGTATGGCTTTCCTCGATGCAACGGTGGGCATCTGCTAAGTTCCAAATCTCCCCGTTAGCGAAAATTTCAATTGGATATCTTTTGACAATACCAGCAATGAAATGCCAGTAAGCAGGAGGACGATAGCCATCGGCTTTAGTTCTCGCGTGAATGGTGAGTTGATCCGCCTTGGCAGATGTTATTGCGCTTACTATCTCATCTAACAACGAGGCATCATCAAAGCCTAAGCGAATTTTTGCCGACAGTATCACATCTTTGCCAACCGCTTCTTTTACCGCTAGCACTATTTTGTAAATATCTTCAGGTGTTTTTAGTAATGCGGCACCGCCACGATTTTTATTAACGGTTTTAGCAGGACAGCCAAAATTAAGATCAACACCATGTGAGCCTAGTGCTATTGCTCGAACAGCATTTTCTGCCATCCAGTTGGGTTCTTGACCAAGTAACTGCATTCTCAATGGTGTGCCTGACTGCGTGTAACCTTGTTGTTCTAATTCAGGGCAAACTTTGTAGAAACATCGCTCAGGTAAAAGCTGGTCAACAATACGTAGAAACTCAGTAATACAAAAATCGTAATTATTTAATGAGGTGAGTAGACGGCGCATTAAGGCATCAGCAACACCTTCCATTGGTGCTAAAACAACTTTCTTTACTTGAGTATTCATAGATCAGCGAGTAACCTCAAAAGTGAGTGATAAGATTTATCTAAGAGTGAATAAATATTTTCAACCTCATTGAAATTTATTTATTCGGTGAAGGGTCTTTGTTAGTAGCTTACATATGTAGTGCCAAAATTATAATATTAAAGGAAAATATCATGAAAATTTTAAAAAAATCATCATTGACAGCTTTATTAGGTTTGTTTGCCTTAACACTTGCCATTTCAGCTCCTGTAAAAGCAGAAATTAACCCTTTTGAAACTAAAAGCATTGTAACGATTACAGCGGCAGATGCTAGCGGAAAATGTGGTGAAGGGAAAGCTGACGAAAAAGCTAAATGCGGCGAAGGTAAAGCAGACAAAAAAGGTAAATGCGGCGAAGGTAAATGTGGTGAAACTAAAACCGAC
>NZ_JACGVP010000026.1:0-29403 GCF_014077275.1 Colwellia sp. BRX8-7
TAAAAATTATAATAAGGCTTCCTCCATGAAACAGTACAACAAAAATAGAAGTTACCTCGCTTTGGCTATTGCCGCAGCATTAACCAGTAATATAACTTTTGCAGCAGCAGAAGACACATCGGCTGCAGCAAAAGACTCAGGTCTTGAACGTATTGAGGTTACTGCGCGTAAAAAAGTTGAAAGTTTACAAAATGTACCTGTAGCTGTTACATCGGTAGGAGCAGAACAACTCGCACAAAATGGTATTAGTGCCATGACAGAAGTTCAACAATTTTCGCCAAATACAACGTTGCAAAGCAGCCGTGGCACTAACTCAACCTTAACCGCATTCATTCGCGGTGTGGGTCAAGACGATCCATTATGGGGTTATGAACCTGGCGTAGGTATTTATGTTGACGATGTATATATTGCTCGTCCACAAGGCGCGGTTCTTGATATTCTTGATGTAGAACGTATTGAAGTATTACGTGGCCCACAAGGAAGCTTATATGGTAAAAATACTATAGGCGGTGCTATTAAGTACGTCACTAAAAAAATGTCAGGTGACGTTGAAGTCGACCTCAAAGCAACCTTTGGTAATTATGGTCGCCAAGATTATAAACTAGCAGGAAAAATTCCTGTTATCGAAGATAAACTTTATGTGGGTTTTGCTTTAGCCAATTTAACTCGTGACGGCTACGGTGAATTTTTACAGTCTGAATTACCTGATCAAGATTTAGAGAACTACAATAAAGATGTTTTTGCCGGTCGTCTTACCGTTGAATTCACACCGACAGATAATCTTTTCTTTCGTTTTAATTACGATAAAACAATTGATGACTCAAATGCGAAGGGAGGTTACAGACTTTTACCAAGCATTGTTACTGACGCACCTGTACCAGACAGCGTCTACGATTCTTATACCAGTATGCCTACTTGGAACAGTGTTGAGTCAGAAGGCTATAGTCTAACAGCAGAATATTATGTTAATGATACCTGGTCAATTAAGTCAATTACAGCGAGTCGAGACAACTATTCTAAGACCAATATTGATTTTGATAATACACCAGAGCGCATTTTTGATGTACCCGCTATTTATGATGACGAACAATTTACGCAAGAGTTTCAAGTAAATTATGACTCAGACAACCTAACTTTTGTTTCTGGTCTTTATTACTTTGACGGTGAGTCTTGTGGGACCTTTGATGCGATTCTAGAGCATTTAGGTAAATCGCTTAGCTTACCAGGGCTCACTCGTGAAGTTACTGGTTGTAATAATAGCGAAAGTTATGCGGTTTATGCACAAGGCTCGTACAATATTACCGATAAGCTTTCTATGACCTTAGGTGCTCGTTATACCGATGAAGAAAAAGTGGCAAACGTTAATAATGGCTTAGCATATGAAACTATTTATCCAGAAAGTGATTGGGTACCAGGTTATGTTCGAAGTGATATTACTTTCCCTGAAGTGCTTAATGACAGCGAAAGCTGGTCTCGCTTTACGCCCCGAGTTGGTGTTGAATATCAATACACCACAGACATGATGTTTTTTGCCAGCTACTCACAAGGCTTTAAATCAGGAACGTTTAACCCTAGAGCCAGTGGCCCTGAGCCAGCAGTAGACCCAGAAGTGGTTGATTCATATGAAATGGGTGTGAAAAGTGAATGGAATGACAATTTAAGAATTAATGCGACAGTATTTTACCTTGACCATACCGACCGTCAATTTGTAACGGTATTACCGGTAGAAGGTGGTGATGGTAGTGAATTAAGTCAACGTTTAGGTAACATTGGGCAATCAACTGCTTCTGGCTTAGAACTAGAAGTTCAATATTCTGTTACCGACAACTTAAATTTATTTGCAACTTTAGGTCTAATTGATGCATCGTTTAAAAAAGTAAATTCTTTTGATGGTGAAGGTAAGTCTATTGATATTAGTGATACGTTCACTATTACCAATACACCAGACACTACTGCTAATATAGGCTTTGCTTACAATATCGAAAGTACTATGGGTGATTTTGTTGTTAATGGTAATTACTATTATCGCAGCGACTATGACTTAACACCAACAGATAACTTATTAACACAAGACGGTTACGGTTTATTAAACGTTGGCGTTAATTGGTATAGCAATGATGGTGATTGGACCGCTTCGTTACATTGGAAAAATATCACCGATGAAGAGTATTTAGTGGGTAATTATGCTTTTCTGGGTGAGCAAAATAATGATGGTAGCTACGCACCAGGTTTAGGTGGCGATACTACGTTAATTGGTTATTATGGTGATCCATCAACTGTTGCCTTTAGTGTTGGTTATAGCTTCTAGGTGTAGTTTGTTATTTTAACTGTAAAAGGGCGAGTTTTTACTCGCTCTTTTTTGTTGATATAATTTTAGTTAAGTCACTATTTTAGTTGAAAATTAAAAGAGTGCGTAGTAGAAAAACATCCCTTAAAATGTTATTAATTAAATGACATTGTGATATACCGATAGAGGATAAAGCATGAGTACAGCGCAAGTAGTAATTGCTGATGATCATCCGTTGTTTCGTACGGCGTTAAAACAAGCTGTGGTCGAATGTATGCCTGCCTGTAGCATTATTGAAGCGTCTAGTTTTAGTGATTTATTGCAGCAAATAGAACAATCACCAGGCTTAGAAATAATTTTTCTTGATTTACATATGCCAGGTAATAATGGTTTTACGGGACTTACTCAGCTACAAAACAATCACCCAGACCTTATTGTTATTATGGTGTCTTCTGATGAAACACCTAATATTATGCAAAAAGCGATTAATTTTGGTGCGGCGGCCTTTATTCCCAAGTCTGTTGATTTATCGGTCATAGCACAAGCGATAAATTGTGTACTCGCTGGCGGAACTTGGTTACCTGATAACTTTGATATTTCATTAGACAGTGAACAAGTTACTGCAAATAAGTTATTGGCTCAGCAATTAGCAAAATTAACTCCGCAGCAATACAAGGTCTTGTCTTATGTTGCCGATGGGCAATTAAACAAGCAAATTGCCGGTATTTTAGATATTAAAGAAAATACGGTAAAGAAGCATGTTTCAGCAATCTTGCTGCAACTGGGCGTTTATAACCGCACTCAAGCGGGTTTAGCTTATCAGCAATTGATGTTAGCGCCACAAGAAAATGAAAGTCTATAATGTGTAATAATACAGCGGTTAATTCTGTTTTATTCTTTGATAATTTATCAAGGCTTTGCGTGATCAGTGATAGTGCTGACGTAATAATTTAACAAAGAACTGTGCTGACTGGGATAACGGATAACGTTTTCGAGTAACAATTCCTACACGACGACTAATGGTTGGTGAAGCTAATGGGCGATGCTGAATGTTAAGTGCTTGTATTTGTTGTTTGTACAAAGACGGTATTGCACTAACGCCTAGTTTATTAGCGACCATTTGAACGACAGTAGCCAACTGATTACTTTCATACTTTACCTTTAAAAATAAAGCCTGTTTGGCTAATGTTTCCTCCATAAGTAAGCGAATACTCGAAGGTCGTTGCAAGGCAATAAAAGGATAATGGCTGAGTTGCTGCCAGGTTAACTCTTCAGCTTGTTCTAGGTCATGGTTATCTGGGAATACCGCCAGTAATTCATCACTAAACAGTGTTTCAAAATGTAAATCATCAAATTCACCAGGATCAAAGGTAATCGCAAACTCTACCTTAGCATTTTGCACCATAGCAACAGCTTCTTCGGCGATAACATCATGCACTCTTACTTTAATTTCTTGATATTGGGTTGTAAAAGCCAGTAAATGTTGCGGCAAGTGGGTACTCGCAAATGATGGCATTGCGGCTAAAGATAAATTTCCACGTTTGAGAGAAAACAGCTCAGCAAGCTCAATAAAAGCATCATCAAAGTCTGCTAACAAACGTTTTGCTGTTGGTAAGAAAATTTGCCCTTCAGGCGTTAATGATAAGGTTCTTGTTGAACGCGCCAGTAACTTACCGCCAACGGTCTCTTCTAAATTTTTGATACTAATACTTAATGCTGGCTGTGATAAATGTAAAATTTCACTGGCTTCGGCAAAGCTTTTAGATTGGGCAATAGTGATAAAAGTGCGTAGTTGCTTGAGAGTAATATTCATGCAATTATCCTAAAATATCCAGTTATAAGTTTTATTTATCAATAGTTAATATTAATTAATTTTACATATTTATGCAATTGTATAATGCTGTTGTTAAGTCAACTTCCTTAATAACTGGATAAAAATAATGGCAGGATTTAATAAAGTAGTGAATACCTATGAAGAAGCAATGGCAGGGTTAACCGACAATATGACGGTGGTCGCTGGCGGCTTTGGTTTATGTGGTATTCCTGAGAATTTAATCAAAGAAATCGAGCGTCAAGGCATTAAAGGGTTAACGCTAGTTTCTAATAACTGTGGTGTTGATGATTTTGGTTTAGGGCTGTTGCTACCTAAGCGGCAAATTAAAAAAATTATTGCTTCTTATGTTGGAGAAAATGCTGAATTTGAACGACAAATGATGTCGGGCGAATTAGATGTGGAATTAACACCACAAGGTACTTTAGCCGAAAAAATGCGTGCTGGTGGCGCTGGTATCCCCGCTTTTTATACCGCAACAGGTGTTGGCACTTTAGTGGCAGCAGGTAAAGATCAACGTCAATTTAATGGACGAGATTATATTCTTGAAGAAGCTATTACCGGTGATTTTGCCATTATTAAAGCCTGGAAGGCTGATAAGTTTGGTAATTTAATTTACAGAAAAACAGCACGTAACTTTAATCCATTAGCCGCGACCGCAGGAAAAATTACTGTGGTAGAAGTTGAAGAAATTGTTGAGCCAGGTGAGCTAGACCCAGATGAAATCCATACACCGGGCATTTATGTTAACCGTGTTATACAAGGCACTTTTGAAAAACGTATTGAACAACGCACTATTCGCACGACAACAGGAGAATAATCATGGCTTTAGATCGAAATCAAATCGCTCAGCGTGTCGCGCAAGAATTACAAGATGGCTTCTATGTAAATCTTGGTATTGGTATTCCTACCTTAGTAGCTAACTATGTCCCTGAGGGGATTGAAGTAATGTTGCAATCTGAAAATGGCTTATTAGGTATGGGACAATTTCCCAGTGAAGCTGAAGTCGATGCCGACTTAATTAATGCCGGTAAACAAACTGTGACTATGGCGACCGGTGCATCAATATTTGATTCTGCACAGTCGTTTGCCATGATCCGTGGCGGTCATGTTGATTTAACGGTGCTGGGCGCTTTTGAAGTCGATGTTAACGGTAATATTGCTTCGTATATGATCCCCGGTAAGCTAATTAAAGGTATGGGCGGTGCAATGGACTTGGTTGCTGGCGCAGACAATATCATAGTAACCATGACCCATGCGTCAAAACATGGTGATTCTAAATTACTGGCAAATTGTACACTGCCGTTAACCGGTAAAGGCTGTATAAAAAAAGTGTTAACCGATTTGGCTTTTATTGAGATTAAAGACGGTCGTTTTCATCTACTCGAACGTGCCCCAGGGGTGAGTGTTGCAGAGATTGTTAAACTAACCGCAGGTGAATTAGTCATTCCTGATGATGTTCCTGAAATGCAGTTTTAGTCATATATTTTTGACTAGAAAAGAGTGAAAATTAATCAAGCTAAGTGATTATTGTCAATGTTGTTAGAACCGCTAGAAGACAATAAGGCAGTAGTTTATCGTGCTTAGCTATGTTATCGGGCGAGCAGGGCGCAATGGTCTGTAAAGGCACCTAAACAAAACTATAAAGATAAAAAAGGATGGCTGTTTAGCCACCCTTTTCTGTATAACCCATACGGAGTTATTGTGCTGTTACTAAACTTACTTGTTTACTGGCCGTATTGGTTTGTATAACTCATACGGAGTCATTGCGCTGTTACTAAGCTTACTTGTTTACTGGCCGTATTGGTTTGTATAACTCATACGGAGTTATTGTGCTGTCACTAAGCTTACTTGTTTACTGGCCGTATTGGTTTGTATAACTCATACGGAGTTATTGTGCTGTTACTAAGCTTACTTGTTTACTGGCCGTATTGGTTTGTAAACCAAAATGGTCAAGTGAATAAGTATAGCTGGCTAATTCATTAGGTATTTGACTCGAATGAACTCCGCTTACCGTACATGTTCCGCTACCGCAAACTATTTGATCATCCCAACTTTTAATAGAATAAACACGATTAGCAATGACTTTATTACCTAGCCAATCAAGAAATGGACTTGATACCGATAAGCCATTACTGGCACAGGTAGGGATCCAAACATTCCATGGATATGCGCCACAAGTCCATAAACCGCGATAAGCACCTGCAACGCCGACAAAGGCATCCACTTGGCTACTTTTATTGAGTTTAATAATTTGTTGTGCTGCTAAAGTAACCCCCATAGAGTGGCCAATTACATCAATTTTTCCTGTGCATGACGCACTAAGCGCTGAATTGATAGCATTTCGAACAGGTGTTTCTTCTGAGCCGCTGTGATTATTATAAGCGGCATTACTACCACCCCATGCTGGGCGGTATATTTGACTGCTGCTGTAGCCTTTCGCGAGTAAAGCGTCGTAGGTATTATCCCAATCTGACGGCGTGCCAGTATTGCCATGCACCAGTACCACGTTATCGAGACAACTGGCTTGCACGGTTGCACTGGCGAGTAACAAGCTAGTAACGGTTAATATTGCTTTTAATTGGATATTTATTTTCATAATGAATCTCTTTTTGTTTTATTATTATTTGAGTGTTATTTCAATATTTTCTACTTGGTCTATTGGCTAGTTTTATCAAAAGATAAAGTAAACATTAGGAAGTAACTGCAAGTGTTGTATCTAGGTATTTTATTAGCCGCCAATGTTGATCTTTACGGCGAACTATCGGTCGTATTACCAACTAAAACACTAGTCATAAAGCGGTTTGATAAGTTCGAGTGAGGGAAGTCACGGTTGTTAAAATGTATGTAAAAAAAGTGTAATTAGGACCTGTTTCATAAAAAGCCTATTATTTATTGTCATTTATTTTTGACTTGTTCTGAGGGGGACTCTCCATTTTTGTATCCAAACTGTTTAAAATTTGAACTCAACAACATTAACGAATATTGGTAGCAAAAGAAGTGACTCTTTAGTAGTAGAAGCATAATGCGAAATAAATTAAATAATTCTCGCTTAATTAAAGTGTCTGTTGTGGCGGACACTTTTATCAGATTTTTGAGGTTTTTTTCAAAGATATTTTAAAGCCAGTAAAGATAGAAATACTTGACGTTTTATTCGTAGTTTTATTATTGTTAAAGACTTTGGAATATATTTAAAATAATAGCAGCGCCACTAACTTTGCTGTCACTGCTAGTATGACTAAAGCGATAATAACTGTCGCATCAATTTTTTTAACGCTAACGCTTTAATTGGTTTACGCATAAACGAGAAATCGGCACCGCTGGTATGTTCTCGCACTTGTTCAGAGGGATCGGCAGAGCAGATAATACAAGGAGCTTGCCACTTATTGTTAGTAAGCGTTTTTTGAACTAAATCAACGCCATTTTTGTCATCATCTAAGTGGTAGTCTGAAATAATTAATTTGGGTTTGAACTCTTTATCAACTAGTACTTCTGCTAAGTGTTTTTCATTTCTCACGGCAATAACATTACACCCCCATTCAGCGAGTTGCGATTGCATCGCTTTTAGCATTAAGGGCTCATTATCAATAAGTAAAATAGGTAACTGATTAAATTCAGCAGAGGCGCTAATGCTATTTTGAGTATTAACAACCGAGGCTCTGACCGGTAATAACTTACTACGAGGTAGAGTAATGCTAAAGCATGAACCTCTACCAACAGTAGATTTTACTGAAATGGTTAACCCTAAAAGTTTAGCTATACGATCTGATATGGCTAAACCTAGCCCCAAACCCGGTTGGTCTTGAGTTTCATTTAAGCGCTCAAACTCTTTGAAGATAGTTTGCTGTTTGTTTTTCGCAATACCCGGTCCATTATCCCAAACTTCAATAACGATCTTGTCATGTTGTCGCCTAATGCCAAGTAATACTTTGCCTTGGCGGTCGGTTTGTGGGCAATAGTTAATAGCATTGGAGAGAAAGTTTTGCACCACACGGCGTAACAATCTTTGGTCGGTTTCAATAATACAGTTAGATTTTACATAGCTAAACGTTAGATTAGCTTGCTCTGTCAGTAAGAAAAACTCTTTACTCAAGGGGGCTAATAATTCGTCAACATAAAAAGAGGTGATCGCAATGTGTTGCGACTTACCATCTAAGCGAGATATTTCAACGAGATCTGAGAGTAAACTTTCTGCAGCATTTAGTGAATGACGAATGTTGCTGGCTAATTCTTCTAAATGAGTACCGGTTACTTTTTTATTAAGCATACTGGTAAATAAAGATAAAGCATTGAAAGGTTGCATTAAATCATGGCTGGCAGCCGCTAAAAACTTAGTTTTACTTTTATTAGCTGTTTCGGCTTCTGCCTTTGCATGGTTTAGTTCACGGGTTCGTTCAATCACTCTTTGTTCAAGGGTCTCGTTCGCCCTTTGTAAAGCTTTTTCAGCTTCTATATGTGCGGTTATATCTGAGAAAGTACTAACAAAACCACCGCCAGGCATCGCTTGGCCTCTAATTTCTAAGACAATACCGCTTGGCATTTCTCGCTGAAAATAATGACTGTTCCCTTTACGCATATAGTCAATTCTGCGTGTTATAAAATCATCGGTATGCTCGGCACTATTTGTTGTAGAGTTACCTTTATCAGCAATAATGACTCCGCGATCGGCATTGTATTGAATAAGCTCGGAGATTGGTTTACCGACACAAACTAAACTGCTTGGGTAATCTAGTAATTCTATATAGCGTTTATTCCAAGCAACTAAGCGCATGTCGGCGTCAACAACACTTATACCTTGTTCTATATTTTCTACACCGGCTTGTAATAATTCGCGATTAAATTGAAACAACTTGCTGGCTTCATCAACAATATTAACGACATATTCCAAAGGTAAGGCTTGTTGTTTACTTGCGGCTTTCATTACCATGCGCGTTGAGGCTGAGCCTAATACGCTTGATAACTGCAAGCGGGTATACTCGACCAGCTTTTGACTCGCGGCGGTATTACTGAGTTGTTTTGCATGATTATGATGAAAATCATCGGCGCTTGCATCATTAACGAAGCGTTGCAATAAGTGATAAAGGTCTTTACTTGATAAGTTTTGTTGAATCGCCCCCTGCTTTTTACTGATAAAGAGCTCTGCTTGTAATCTTTCGCCAACACTGCGCTGACCAAATAATGAAAAACCAATAAAACAGCAAGTATTGGCTAATAAACTAAATAATAAACCGTGACTAATATTATCGAGAAAGTCGACACCAAAAAGTGCATAAGGCCGTAAGCTGCTTATACCAAATAATCCTGTAGTTATCCACGGAGCGTTCGGCAATAAACTGGGTAGTAATAAGGTATAAAACCAGCAAAGACTGCCGACAATTAAGCCAATAAAAGCGGCGTTACTGGTTGCTCTTCGCCAATATAATGCGCCAACAACTAAAGGGGCTAATTGTGATAGAAGTACGAATGACAATAGGCCAATGGTGGCAAGGTGATTTTGTTGATTAACGATCCGCTCAAAGCCAAAAGCCAATAGCAGCAGTAAAGCAATTGCTATGCGGCGAATATTTAATAACAGCCCTGACAGTTGTTTTTTCTGGGTATTAATATAACTGTTGTAGTGCAGTAGCAAGGGGTTAACGATTTCTGTTGTTACCATAGTGCTGAGTACTATGGTGGCGACTATGACCATGCTGGTTGCTGCGGCTAAACCACCAATAAAAGCGAGGCCACCAAGCCATGCTTGCTGAAAAAAGAGTGGGATAGTAATAACATACGTATCGGCATCAACACCACCACCCGGAAATAAACTTTGGCCAGCTAAGGCAATAGGTAAGATAAATAAATTAATGGCAATTAAATAAACGGGGTAGAGCCAACGTGCCATTTTCAATTCTTTTTGCTGATGATTCTCTATCATCAACATGTGATATTGCTGTGGCAAAATAAAAATAGTAATTACGCCAAGTATCGCTTGTGATACTGCAAAATAAGTGTTTTTTACCGGTTGATAATTAGTTGACGTTTCGGCTTGGCTGATTAAATCGCCAATACCATCAAAAACAAAGAATGTCGCAAAAATGCCTATCGCGGTTAAGGCAAATAATTTAACTAACGAACTAAAAGCTATGGCTAGAACTAAGCCTTGATTTTGTTTATTGGCGGCCACTTGGCGAGCACCAAATAATATACTGAAAATAATTAATACTAAGGTCACAACAAAGGTCGTGCTTATTCCTGAGCGGTAAGTGCCGGTGAGTAAATCAAAACTTTTACTGATAGCTCTTAATTGCAGTGCGATATAGGGAATGGTGCCCAGAAGGGCGACTAAGGTTACTGTCGCTGCTATTTTTGGCGATCTGTCATAGCGACAAGCAATAAAATCAGCAATAGAGGTTAGGTTTTGTTGCTTGGTAATACGTAATATTCGCAGCAACATCGGCCAAGCCAATACAAAGCATAAAATTGAGCCAATATAGATGGGAGCAAGCCAAGCGCCGGTTGTTGCTGCTTGCCCAACCGTGCCATAAAAAGCCCAAGAGGTACAGCTTACCCCTAAAGCTAAACTGTAAACCCAAGGGCGAGAATGCCACTGCTTAGTGGTTTGCTTTTGTCCCCAATAGGCAACAACAAACAATAATAATAAATAACCTATGGAAAGAAAAGACACCAACCAAGTATTAAGAGAAAGCCAAATTAACACTGAAAACACCTTATAAATAGCAACACTTTACTATATACCGATCCCATATCAACTTTACGTCTGCAAATAAAATGGCGGCAGACATCATAACATGGCTTAAATTTCAGCACAGTGCACGAAGGTAGTACATCAATAGATAATTTATTTAGTTAAGCTGAATTTTGACATTACTATATTAGAAATTAATCTATATGAGAACTCTTAAGATAAGTAACAAGTATTTAGTAGAAGCCATTGTTTTTATTAGTTACACCTTATTTGCAATGGCATGGGTTGGCGGCACCGCAAGCATGAATCAAATCATGGCGGCAATGAATATTAATAGTTTAGCTTCAGCCAGCTTTATTAGTGGTGCGGTTACCTTAGCTAAAATTGTAGGGACCTTTGCCGCTGCTTGGTTAGCCCTAAAACTAGGGGGTAAGTATGCTTTTTTTGCATCAGGTATTTTAATTTCAGTGGGGCTATTAACACCTTTTGCGCCCAATTATGAATTGCTATTAGTGAGCCGGTTTTTAATGGGATTGGGCGGAGCGTTTATGATTGTATATTTTAACCCCATCGTTATGTCTTGGTTCCCTCCAGAAGAGCGTGCCACGATAAACGGGATCAATGCCGTTGCTTTTAATTTGGGCACAGGCATTATTTTATGGCAAATGAGTAACTTTAATTCGTTAACCGGTAGCTGGCAAAATACCTTGATTATTTTTTCATTAGCAAGTTTGGCATTAAGTATTGCTTGGCTATTTGTTGACGAAGCAAAACCTCATAGCAAGGCCAAAGATACAAGTGAAATTAACACGCATTATTCGTACACAGATGGCTTAAAAGATAAATTTTCTTGGGTCTATGCGTTAACCTATTCAGGTATTCTTGCCTTTTATTTATGTTTGTTCACTTTCTATCCTAAAGCGGGTATCAGTCAAAGTGCGTTATTGATAGGTTTTGGAATTATAGGAACGTTAGCCGGTATTATTTACAGTAAAAAATTCCCTTTACGGGTGCCTGTGATCCGTTGGTCAGGTTTACTGATTGTGATCACTGTGTTTACCTTATCTTTTAGCCCGTCAGAAGTAGTACAAACACTTAGTGCTATGGTGTTAGGTTTTTCTATATTCTTTCCAATAACGGCATTAGTGGCAATACCTCATGAGTTGTCAAAAATGACCAGCCAAAAAATAACCGTTGTTTTTAGTTTGTTCTATTCGATAAGTTATATGGTGGGTACCTTGGTTTTATGGCTGTTTGGCAAGTTAGTTGATATTCACCAAGGTGACTATACATGGGCATTTGCTTTAACCACCTTGGTCAGTGGTACTTTCTTTATAGGTAGTTTTTTCTTAACTGAAACGGGTCAACAAAAAAACAAGGAAGATGAATTATGCGAGGTGTAATTTCAGAAAAATTAGCGCCCTTTTTAGCGCAGGCAAATGAAGCTTTAGCCGAGTCAAAAAAACAAGGTGTGCAATTTTCTCCTGCACTGGTTCGCTCAAATTTAGATAAATTGGCGCCTTTGATAGGCGAGGGGCCAGCACTCAGTTTTGTGCAAGACCGTGCAGTGCAAGCAGAAGAACGCGCTATTGCCGTGCGAGTTTATAGCCCAGCGCCAGAGGAAGCATTACCCGTAGTTATTCATTATCATGGCGGTGGTCATATGTGTGGCAGTGTTGAATTATACGATCCCATTTGTCGTAAAATTGCCGCACAAAGTCATTGTATTGTTATCAGTGTCGAATACCGTTTAGCACCAGAGCATCCTTACCCAGCAGGTATCGATGATTGTCGAGAGGTGTTAATTAATTACCAAGCCTGTTTAGCTGGGCTCAACTTTTCTAATGCACTTTATATTATCGGTGATAGTGCTGGCGGCGCTATTTGTACTACGCTTGCTATGCAAAGCCAGCAAGATAAACGCTTAAGAATCGATAAGCAGATTTTAATTTACCCAAGTGTTGATTACACCGGCCAGCAGCCTTCTTTTACCGAGAATGGTTCAGGTTTTTTACTTGAGCAAGATAAAATAACTTGGTACTTTAATCAGTATTTTAAAGCGAGTGATAACAGTAAAGCTGCATCACCTTTATATGGCGAAATAAGCAAGACTTTACCCGAAACCTTAGTTATTACCGCCGGATGCGACCCGTTAAGAGATGAAGGCTTAGCTTATGCTAAAGCGTTAAAAGCGGTTGGGGTAGCGGTGCATCATCATCAGTTTGATGGGTTAACGCATGCCTATATGTTACTTGATGCATTGGTTGCAGAAGAGTGTCAGCAAACTTTTCAGCTGATCGCTAACTTTATTAATAAATAGCTAAGCTTGCCACAGATTTCTGTGGCAAAAACATTAATTATCGCAAGGTCTTGTTACCAGAGAGCAAGATCTCTTTATCATAATGTCAGTGATCCCGTTACCGACGTTGTTAACACGTTTCATCTTCATCTAGGTCATCATAATTTCAATATAGTTTCTTGTTCGGTAAAACACCTACAAAAAATGGTTGAATACGTATTCATCTTCTTTGATATAGCGCTTTGTTTAAATTTAACGCAACCTGTCTTGGCTATTTAATAAGCAAATATAAACATTAATTTTACATTAGGAATAATAATAAAAATGAAAACTAAAGTAATAAAATCGTTATTAACAACAGGTCTGGCACTAGGCATTGTTTGTCAGGTTCAAGCTGCGGCTCAACCGACTACTTTTGTTCATCTCTTTGAATGGAGCTGGCAAGATGTTGCCCAAGAATGTGAAGACTATTTAGGCCCTAAAGGTTATGCCGCAGTTCAGGTGTCACCACCTAATGAGCATATTCAAGGGGGACAATGGTGGACTCGATATCAACCGGTAAGCTATAAAATAGAGAGTCGAAGCGGTAACCGTGCCCAGTTTGTCGATATGGTGAATCGTTGTAAGGCCGTTGGCGTAGAAATATATGTTGATGCAGTTTTAAATCATATGGCATCTGGCAGTGGTACAGGTACTGCAGGGAGTAATTATGGTAACAAAAGCTTCCCTAATTATGGGCCACAAGACTTTCATGATACTTGTGCCATTACCGATTATAACAATCGTTGGCAAGTACAAAACTGTGAGCTAGTGGGCTTAGCTGACCTCAATACTGGTGCCGCTTATGTACAAGAAACGCTCGCAGGTTATTTAAACGACTTGCAAGATATTGGTGTTACAGGTTTTCGATTTGACGCCTCTAAGCACATGTCATTAGGCGATATTCAAGGAGTATTGTCGAAAGTTAATGGCTCACCTTTGGTGTTTCAGGAAGTGATTGATCAAGGCGGTGAACCCATCACCTCCAGTGAATACCAAAGCACAGGTTTAGTAACTGAATTTAAATATACCACACAGCTAGGTAACACCTTCAAAAATGGCAGCCTAGCATCACTGAGTAGTTTTGGTGAAGCTTGGGGATTTTTACCGAGTAGTTCCGCGGTGGTTTTTGTCGATAACCATGATAATCAACGTGGTCATGGTGGCGGTGGTAATGTGATTACTTTTGAAGATGGCCGTTTATACGACTTAGCGAATGTATTTATGTTGGCTTATCCGTATGGTTACCCAAAAGTTATGTCGAGTTATGATTTTCAGGGTGATACTGATGCGGGTGCTCCAAGTGTTCTGGTCCATAACAATGGTGATCTAGAATGCTTTGGCAGTAGTTGGAAGTGTGAGCATCGATGGTCATATATTGCTGGTGGTGTCGACTTTAGAAATAATACCGCAGATAACTGGAGCACCACAAACTGGTGGGATAATGGCAATAATCAAATTGCTTTTGGTCGAGGTAGTTCGGGTTTTGTCGCAATTAATAAAGAAGATGTTAATTTAACGTCTACGCTAAATACACAAATGAGCGCAGGTACTTATTGTAACGTTTTAAAAGGTCAATTATCTGCTGATGCTAAATCGTGTAGCGGTGAAACTATTACAGTAAACAACGGTGGAAGTATTAATGCCAATGTAGGTGTTTGGGATGCATTTGCCATTCATCAAGGCGAAAAAATTAATAGTGATGTGACAGGCCCAGCAACATTGAAACGTACGGTGATATTTATTCAAGCACAAACGCAAAGTGGTCAAGATATGTTTATTCGCGGCGGCATTGATCATAACTACGCCAATAATAATCTTGGTAGAAATTGTCAAACCACTAATTTTGAGTGTGCAATGACTATTCGCCATAACAATTTAAAAAGCGCAACGACAACACCATGGAAAACCAACGAAAGCTACTTAGATTGGTATGGCAGTGAGGCCGCTCAAAGTAGCACCGCTGAAGGAACTCCGCTTGATTGGACCACCAATGCTTGGCCTGCAGGTTGGGGAACAAAGCGTACCGTTGCTAATGATGGTTATGGTGAAGAGCCGTTAAATATTTGGGGTCAACATTACTGGATGTTAGATGTTGATATGGATTGTAGTAAAGCGGTTAATAACAAGTTTGAAGTAAAAGCCTATGTTAAAAATGGTCAAGGTTGGGAAGGTGACATCAACCAAGCTAACACACCTTATGCATCGAGTAATCATTTTGCTGAATGCGGAAAAATCAACAAATTTAACTTCAATAGTAATACCGTAGAAATTCGAAATTTTTAGAATTTTGTCGCGTTTTTATGATGATTTTAACTAAATAAGTGAGCAGGCTAGGCAAATTTTTTTGTCTAGCCTTTATAACTTTAAAGCGGTATTTATAGACGATTTATAAAACTTCTTTAGCGGCTCTAAAAGCCTCTTGTGCAGCTGGCGCGCCACAATACACAGCGCTGTGCAGTAATACTTCTCGTATTTCCTCTTTAGTCGCGCCATTATTTAATGCACCACGAATATGCCCTTTAAGTTCTTGAGGAGCTCTTAGTGCTGCCAGCATAGCAATAGTCACTAAACTACGGGTTTTAAGATCTAATTCAGTTCGCTGCCAGGTTGCTCCCCAGCCATGATCATTGATGTAGTCTTGCATAGGTTGACTAAAATCATCGGCATTATTAAGTGCGCGGTCAACAAATTCATCGCCCATTACTTGACGGCGAATTTTTTCACCTGCTGTTTTTTCGTTGTTAGCTATCGTCATATATTATCCTGTTATTTATTGGGCGGTCCAAGCACCATCCATGGGAAGTGCCGAACCGGTTATACTACGCGCACTATTACTGCATAAGAATAAAATAAATTCACCAATTTGGCGAGGGTCCATCATTTCAGGTAAGGGTTGCTTAGCCGTTACTAAGGCATATTTTGCTTGTTCGAAGCTAACACTTTTCTGTTGTGCTATATCATTAATTTGATTATTAATTAATGGGGTATCCACCCAACCTGGGCAAATAGAATTAACGGTAATGCCATACTCGGCACACTCAAGCGCAACGGCCTTCGTTAAGCCAACAATGCCATGCTTTGCTGCAACATAAGCCGATTTATTTAGCGAGGCCACGAGTCCATGAACAGAAGCGATATTAATAATGCGACCCCAACCCTTTGCTTTCATACCCGGAAGTGACTTTTGAATGGTGTGAAATGCCGCGGTCAAATTGATGGCAATTATCGCATCCCACTTATTTTCAGGGAAAGTATCAATACTTTCGGTATGTTGAATGCCGGCATTATTGACCAGTATATCGATAGAGCCCATGACTTGAATAGCCTTAGCCATAAACACTGAAATATCTTGGGCTAACATTAAATTTGCACTATCAAAAAGTGTTTTGATATTATATTTTTTCGCAAATTCATCTGCTAAGGCTTGGCCTTCTTCGTCAGCCATTAAACCGTGTAGTACCAAATTAATGCCTTGCTCAGCTAAGACATGTGCAGCCGCCAAGCCAATACCACTGGTTGAACCTGTGATCAAAGCTGTTTTACCTTTTAGCATAATTATTTTCCTATTTAATTGTGTTATTAGTTTCTTACTGTTTTCGTCAATAAAAAAGTAATTAGACGTGTGAGCCCCTGCGCCGTTGATCATTATTGGGCAAATACTTGCGATAGGGCGGTTTATTAAAGGGCATCAGATAATAGTAAAAGAGTAAGTTTGGCCATCTCGAAAAGGCTATTTAACCCGTTGCTCTAAAATCTTCAGCATTATTCTTATGCTATATATTAATGCAAACAGTTAACTTTTTAATTGGCACCTTAGTACCATAGGTTTAGTCAAATAACTTTGCTGCTGCATTCATCAACAGCTAAAAATCACATCGCCTTTATTAATTGGAAAACAGATCGTTAATTACCCTATGTAAATGAACAGGCATCAGCCTTGATAATATTTCGACAATAAGACTAAGTAAGAAAAATAATTTTTAAGCTAGTAACTTTGTACACTTTCAACAGAGAACGCGTGATAAAACAGTCATCATTTAAAGTTTAGTTAAAATAATGTTAATAAAGGCTTGATGCAATTGAAGGTTATGAGTATTTTATGTTTTCATTATAATCATAGACGGTTAATTATCTGGAGAGAAGGAGGTTTTTGCTCGTCTAATAAGCTGTTTTATTATTACCAAGTTTGGAGTATTAATGAAAAAAATTACATGGACGAATGTTTTAACCATTGCTGGTGCAGTCGGTGGGGCAATAATTGGAAATTGGGCAGTAAGTGGTTTATTTAGTGGTGATGCAGGTGAAGATAAAACTAAATTTCTCATGAATACAGCTAGCGAAATAAATAAGAATCTACCAATGAATGTAGATTCAGAAACAGTTTTAATAGCTACTATTGGTGCAAAAGAAACGTTTACATATAACTATCAATTGCCAAATTATGAAAAAGACAATTTAGATTTAAAAAAATTTGTCGAAACTATGACACCTAAGGTGACGAACTTTGTTTGTTCAACAAAAGAAATGCAAGCATTTAGAGATTTAAATATTTTCATTTCATATAATTACTATGATACTAATCATAAACAGATCACCGAAATAAAGGTCGATACTAAGCAGTGTCAAAAAATATAACGCCCCATTAAACAAGGATGAACAATGGCATTTAAATTTACGTTAGTTTTACTTTTAGTCTTGGGGATTTCTGGTTGCTCTTCTCTGGGTGCAGAAGAGGTTGGTTGCAATTTTACTTCTGGTTCTACTTATAGTGAACACGATAAAGAAAGCTCTTGGAGCTCTAATTTTATTAGCGATATTTTTGTTGGCTTGTTTAACGTAACCGTGCAAGGTGCCCATAGAAATATCTCCCCCGAGACTTATAATTCGTGTGCTAAGCCAGATGTAGCTACCTGTATAGATCCTGAAGGCAATATAAAAAAAGAGTGCACGTTAACGAAATAGTTAAAGTTAGCTGGCACTTGCTTATAACAGGCCATTCAAGCATGACTTTTAACCGTTGGTTACTTGCTTCTGTGCGTCGCCTATTTTAGTCCGCTTTAGGCTGCGTTAGCTTACAATATAAAACTTGGCATTGATAAAAATAGATTTTAAATGAAAATACCTTTGTTAATCTTTACTCTTTTAAACACGATTACATTCACCGTAGATGCTAACGTTAGTGATGATTTTAGTGAGTTAAACTCTCAAACTCCTGGTTGTGCTGTTGGTGTGGTGAAGAAAGGTGAATTAGTTTATGAGCGCTATTTTGGGCAGGCAAACTTACGCTATCAAGTTCCAATAGATAAGAAAACCGTTTTTAACTTGGGGTCTATTACTAAACATTTTACTGCTGTTTTAGCGTTACAATTAGAGGTGAAGGGCCAACTATCGTTAAATGATTCATTGAAGAAATATTATCCCCAAGGCCCCCGTTGGTTTGAAAATATCAAGTTACATCATTTAATTAATCACCAAAGTGGTCTGCCGGACTATTTAAATGATGAAAAAACTAGGGAGGAACTTGTAAAAAGGGTATCTACCATACCCCATGTACTTGAAGATCTAGTTGTAGGGAAGCCGATTGCACGTGATGTTACTCTAATGCACGTTCTTGATACTATGATGGCGTTATCTGCACCATCATTCAAACCGGGCGAAAATTCAAGTTACAGTAATACGGGTTATTTGTTTTTGGCTGATATACTTGAAAAAGCTAGTGGAATACCTTTTAGTGACTTAGCTAAAAAACAACTATTTAAACCACTTGGAATGTCTTCAACTGAACTTGTGAGTTTACAGACTATTGAAATTCCTTGGAGTGCTACGGGGTATAGTGCTGTAAATTCGCCTACATACAAATATCGACGTAATTCATCAAATCTAATTACCCAGGGCGATGGCGGAATTTTATCAACGCTCCCTGATTTTGCCAAATGGATAAGTCATTTAATGTCCCCTATTGATGACAAATTATTTTGGAGTACATTTTTGCATCCGATGAAGCCTGTTTCCAACATTGGAGGACTCTCCAGTTTCCAGAATACTGACGACAGTAAAGGTCATTTTATCAGTCAAATAGTATCTTCTTTAAAGATCGTTTCTAAAATTGGAGGAGTACCATATAATAACGGACTGTTCATTAGGAAGGTTAAAGGTGAGACAGTATATTCTCATAGAGGTTTATCAATTGACTCAATGGGGAGTTATTTTTGGCTTTCACCTAGTCATAATATTGGGTATATTCAACTTTGTAACTTCAGCTTCGATAAACGGCCATCTGTAAACGAAATATTGCATACCTATGCCGATTAGCAAGCAACAACAAATTAAACAAGGACAAAAAGCCGCTGGTTTTTACTCCTTGGTCGCTATTTTAACTAACCATTATTCCCCCCTTAAATGGGCGTTATATTACAAGGTATTTCTATGCTCTTTTTGATTATTAAACTATTGATGTTAGCTCTTTCATATAAATTATACTTGATGAAAAAGGAACCTTATTTTTCAGCATTATTGTTTAGTATTCCCTTAGCTATTGTTGGTTTAATTATGGGGCATACATTTATGGGGGTTTTTGTTGGCAGTGCCATTTTATTTGCCTTAGCTTTCGTTTGCTTCGTACTTATGTCTAAGTTACCAACAGGGATGCCCGAGTACAGTGTATTAGCTGTAACGGCAATTATTGTTGCATTTGTTATATAGCAAAGGTATTCAAGCAGGTTTTTAACCCTTGGCTAGCTTACGTTTAGCTTCACATTTTAGTTAACTAAACTTTACCCTTAATTGGGCATTTTTTTACGGAGATTTATGTGAAAAGTTTACTTAAAAGTATTCAATATGGAATGTTAGATTTTATTGAGGGAGAAAATCAACCTGATTACACATCTGATAATGTTACTGATTGCATTACATTACTCTTAGAGTTCATGTCGTCAATGGGATCAGAAATTCAAACTGTTGATAGTACTAAAAATCATATTAAATATTTAATCTTATCTTTGAACGAATTAAACGATGACTGTGGTCAATGTTTAATAGAAACTGACCAACGTGAAGATATTTGTGATTTCATTCAAAAAGTAACAACTAAAGCCAATGTAGAATTTGAAGGTGATGTTACAGAAGAATGGCGAGAGTGGTAAAAATAGTAAGCGACTCAAGTAGAATACTATAGTTCATGGAGGATTTAGGTTGTTATTTCCAGTATTAGAAACTAATCGTTTAAGGTTAGATAAATTAACTACAGAAGATTCAAATAGCTTATTTGATTTGTTCTCAGACAATTCAGTTGTCAAATATTATGATCTGGACGCATTTACTGAACGTTCACAAGCGAGTAATTTAATAGAATTCTTTAACGCTCGCTTTACAGAAAACTCTGGTATTCGTTGGGCTATACGCTTAAAAGAAACACATCAATTAATAGGGACTTGCGGGTTTAATACTTGGAGTCCTAAAATGAAAAATGCTGTGATAGGTTACGATTTGCTGCCTAAGTTCTGGGGCAGTGGTTACACAACAGAAGCTGTGCATAGAATTGTTAAATCAGCATTTTGTGGTGAGTTACCATGCGGAGCATTGAATCGCATTCAAGGTGATACGGTTCCCGGGAATCTAGCCTCAGAGTCTCTTTTACTCAACGTAGGCTTTAAAGAAGAGGGGGTTCGCCGTCAAAGTGGATATTGGAAGAATCAGTTTCACGACCTTAAATGTTTTGGCTTAATAAAGTCAGAGTATGGTGAAACATAAGCTATTAAATAACCGTTGGCTATTTGCTTCTTCGGTGCTTACTTTAGTCAACAATTATGCGCCAGTTAATCGGGCGTTATATGCAGTGCAAGGATCCGAGTAGTGAAGCTGTTAAAAAATAAAATCAATAAACTAGCAGAAATGAGTGAAGCGTTTAATTGGAAAAACTGTAGTAAAAAGCATGATCCTCTTAATCTGACTTTAGGGGAGCCTTTACCTACGTGGGATACATGGGTAAATGATATAGAAAATATTTTGAAACAAACAGTTAAGCCAAATTCAGAACCTTTTGTTTATTTTAAAGCTGCAAATAATTCAAAGGTAACAGGTAATAGTGAAGACAAATTTGAGTTTGCAAAAGACAATTATATTAAAACATTAAATGCATTAATTTCGTTAATAGATGAAGGCGATATATTTAATGAATTATTAGTTTCAGGGCCACCAAAAAAAACCAATAAACCCAAAGGTTCGACCGAAAAAACAAATGTAACTAACTCCCTAGTACCAAGTAATAATAAAGTACTTATTGTTCATGGGCATGACAATGCTTTAAAAATTGAATTAGCGCTATTTCTTACACAAATCGGAATTCAGCCAATTTTTTTGCACAGAGAAGTGGATGCTGAGCAAAGTCTCATTGAAAAACTCGAGGCCAACAGTGATGTATCTTATGCATTCATATTACTTACCCCTGATGAAGTTTCGTATACGATTGATCAATCTAGTGTTATAGATGCTGAGAGAAAAAAAGTCATTAGAGCCAAACCTAATGTCATTTTTGAGTTTGGTTATTTGGTCGCTAAGCTTGGGATAAAAAATGTATGTGTTCTTCATAAAGGCGATGTGGATATACCTGCTGATTTAAGCGGTTTTATATATAAAAAAGTTGATCATAATATCGATGATATTGGGCTATTTTTAATTAATGAAATTAAAGCAGCTGGTTTTAAGCCTGAATTATAATAGCGTCTATGCAGTTACTTAAACTGCCACAAAACATTTGCTTCTCTTGTTCCTGTTATTATAAATAGCTATTTTTACAAGCTTAATAAAGTGCTTTATGACAAAAAACCATGATTATAGATTACAGTAGAGAGCCAACGACCCAGTGCAATAAATGTGGTTTGAGATATAAAATATCTTATTCTATTTGCCCCCATTGTGTCGGTAAAAACAAGGGACAAATTATTCGTGATATTCACATGACACACTCAAAGCAAGCGGAAAAACGTTCGAGTACAGGTAGGCAGTTTTTTTATTTGGCAATTATTCTAGCTTGTTTTTTAATTGTGTTATTTTAGTTTGCTGTTAATCAAACTATAAGCCATTAAAGAGAGACCAAAAACAGTTTTCTGTTGCGCTCTCATATTTGGAAAATATCTACCATTTTAGTAAACCATTTTTGCCTCTAAATGGGGTGTCATATTTAAAGGTTCAACATGAGTGATTTAATTGTATTAATAACGGGTGCTAATAGAGGCATTGGTTTCGAATTAACAAAACAATATCTTATAAATGGGTGGACAGTAATTGCTACCTGTAGAAATGAAAAGGCATCGGTTGACTTAATAACATTGAAGGATAAGTTCTCTGAAAAATTACTCATTGAATTAATGGATATCACCTGTCCAGAAAATATTGAGAGGTTAGCAAATAAACTCGGTGAAGAAAGTATCAAAATAGATTTAATCATAAATAATGCTGGTTATTTAGATCAAGAAAATAAAAGTATTCATGACATTAATTATGCAAATGCTGAAATGAGTTTTAAAGTGAATTCGCTTGGCCCATTGTATTTAACTCATTGTTTTTTATCTTTGATGAAGAAAAATCGTCTATGTAAAATAGCTATAATTTCTTCTGTTATGGGATCCCTAACACGAGAAAGAAGTGTAGATTGGTATGGTTACCGAATGTCTAAGGCAGCAGCCAACATGCTAGCCGTGAATTTATCCAATGAACTTGTTAATGACAATGTCGCTGTGGTGGCTGTTCATCCTGGTTGGGTTCAAACAGATATGGGCGGTTCTTCTGCAAGAGAAAATGTTAAAGATTCGGCTCTTGGAATTATGAAAGTGATTCTAAATTTATCTATTGATACCACTGGGAAATTTTATGATTTTAAGGGAGAGGAATTACCGTTTTAAAAAGCTATTAAACGATTAAAGTAGAATAAATAAAAGTTGGTTGTTTCCAATGGCTAATTATTTTAACTAACAATTTTAACGAATTAGTAAAATTTTGGATGTGATGAAGTATCTAATTGTTATATACAACAGCGCTAGTTTTGTAGCTTCATTGTGGTGTCTTTCGGCAATAACGCCATTATTGCTTTTAGTGGGTAATGATATTTCTTGGATGTCGATAGTTGCCGTTGGTTTGATTATTCTTTATGGCTCTTCAATATCCTTATTTAGAAAAGAAAAAATAGCTCAAGGCTGTTGGTGTAAATCTGATGCTTTTGCATATGTTGTTGTTCCAATATGTCTATTTACCTATGTTACTTATATGATGCTATCTAGTGTAAACGCCTAAGTTACTCAACATTTAAAGAGTGGCTGACCTTGTATTTAACTTACTATTTTATTCAACCATCTTTAACTTTTGATGAGGTGTTATATTGGAGATGAGCATTGGATATATCATTGAATTTATGATTTATTACTCAATTTTAAACCTAAACAGTGTTATCAAATAGAGTTAACTTTAAAAGGATTTATTAAAGTGCCACATACCTTCGAATCAAAAAATGTAAAAGCAAAGTTATCAATCTCCTTAAATAAACTCGTGTTATTGACTTTTCTAGTGGTGATTGCCTATTTTGGCTATGAAAAATATGCTTTACATAACGCTGAGCAAACACAAGCATCCGTTTTTATTTTAACTCCTCAAGTCAATGATATTTACTTTTTAGACATGA
Source organism: Colwellia sp. BRX8-7 (assembly GCF_014077275.1). Taxonomy (NCBI): domain Bacteria; kingdom Pseudomonadati; phylum Pseudomonadota; class Gammaproteobacteria; order Alteromonadales; family Colwelliaceae; genus Colwellia; species Colwellia sp. BRX8-7. The sequence continues at coordinate 23,820 of NZ_JACGVP010000026.1, forward strand.
GGTTGATTAATAATAAATTGAATCCTAAGCATAAATATAGATTAGCTAAAGTGGTAAGTGTTAGCGGCAGTAATGTGGCTATTGTTTATGGAAGGGTTTTCTATCAATGGCAGAATGCAGTGGTAAATAGCATTAAGTATGATGATTTAAATAATAATAATTATTTTGAGCTAATACCCGATTACATTCCTTTTAGTTTAATTAAAGAAATGAGGGCTAATGAGGCTATTTATCTCGTTAAACGACCTATTCGAAATAAACTTTATGGCAAATTTGTTAATTAAGATATTTAATGAATCTGCCTAGTCGGTTTTAGCTCATTACTGCCGTTGTTATTTCACATGCTAACATTCACTAAAAGTACAAATAAGGCTTTCTCTTACTATAAATCAGCATACAAATCGGCTTCCCTAATAATATCGCTGACTTTTGCAAATATAATGGTGGGAGCTTCTAAGGTCTCCACTTAAATGACAGGATCTTACTGCCTGTTTTATTGGACCTAATAGATATACAGGTTAATTTTACCAGTAAGTAGGGTTCGACAATTACGTTTTAATATTATGCATTGAGATTAATTTCTCAATCGTTTTGTTTTTTTCAATTGGATTTTAATATATTTATGAGTATATCAAAGGTTAATAACGCATCAGCGGCATTAAATAAGATGATGTTATCGGTATTGTCAATGTTATCGATATTACTGTTAGCTCTAGCACTACCGATATTTTCAACCTTTATTGTGTTTATATCAGGTCTTGGCTCAATATTTTTAGATGATGTACATACTATTGAACAGCTGAGCACGAATCTAGGCTTTAATTTTACAACATCAATAGTTTCGGTACTTTTAATGCTACCCCTTCTTCAGTATTATCTTTCCGCAAAAAATAAAGAAAATATAGTTAACCGATTAGCTTTAAGATCTATAACGTTAACACGACTAATAATGACCTTATTAGCCGTGTTAACCTTCTCATTATTTGAATATTTTATATTTCGTATGGGCATTTTTGAAACGCCAAGCTTTATGCTCGACTTTTTAGAATCAATAGATACAGGTCTTGAAATTACATTACTTATTTTAACGGTTGGAATCGTAGGTCCTTTTTTTGAAGAAATTATTTTTAGGGGGATCGCCTTCTACAAGTTAGAACAAATCTCCCTAAATCCAACGTTCATTATTGTCATTACCAGTTTAGCGTTTACCTTGATACATTCTCAATATGAACAAACAGAGGTATTTATTTTACTCTTCTTATCTTCATGCTTATTAGGATTGATTAGATATGTAAGTGGGAATTTATGGTATTGCATATTTGGTCACATGGTCATGAATATTATAGTGGTAGCAGAAAATTTTTTATAAAAGACTAAAACAACTTCCTCTTCCTATAACCATAAAGCGTTTTTAAGCTATTTTATAATGTCTGTTACCTTTAAGGGTAATGTCATTAGGGGCAGGGTAGCTCTTTCAACAAAATGTTAGTAATAACACCTAAGCATCAACGGCAATTTTTAACGAGCTGACCACCTAAAATCAATTGATACTATCAAAGGTAGCATTAATTATGTAAGGGTGAATGACAGCTATGGTCGCTTAGTTGTCTGTCAGGATAAAGGTAGATCTACATATTCTGAATGCTGCAAACCGTCCAAAAAATTAATGATGTTCACGTTTAGAAAGTGGATAAAACCAAAAGTTATAAAAGTTTAATTGATAAAATTTTGCTGATGGTAGCTCTAAGCAGAAACGATTAAATCAAAGCCCAAACAACTAGTTGATATATTTTTATTACCTTGGTTTAGCAAAGTAGCTTAATTTTCTTTGTATAAAATTGAAAGTTCCGTTAATTCATCTTTGTTTTTTCTGAGAGTTCAGTAAAATAGTGAATCTTTAACAATTCAGCAAAGGCTAGTGATGAAACGCGTTGTTTTATATATTTCAGATAAATGCCCCCATTCTCGTGAAGCTCAAAAATACTTGGATAATAATGGCATAAAATACAGATTAACCAATGCGAAAATGCAGCGCGGTAGAAAAGAACTTGACGCTATAGGAGCTAGCTCTTTACCTGCCCTTAAAATTGGTAATGAAGTCATGATTGGCTGGAATCTAAAAAACTTTAAAAAACTCTATGCCGAAGATTAACAAGCTCAATTATCTCATTAGATAATTGAGTAACCAACGAGCACAGAATACTTGATTACTCTATTTCGAATGGATAAAAAGATAGAGAAGTAGAGCATCATATAATCTGCCCCTGAGCATTATAATAATTAATGATCACTTATTGCGTATTACTGAGCAACGAATAGCACCCAATAGGTGTGGTTAGCCATTACCGCATGCGCACTAAAATTAATCGCTAAACATTACTTAATGTATGGTGCTCATTTGCACAGCAACTAGGTTAATGCTGATAATATTTTGCCCAGTGTACTTATCTTCACCGCAAAAAAAGCATTCTAAGGCATCGACAGTTGATATTTGTAGCCGAGCTAAAAATCTCTAGTTGGCTACTTTATAGCTATCCTTATTTTCTTTTTTTTCTTGTGCTATTCGTTCTGTTCGTTTTATTTGTTTTACTTACCTTTTTTTTGACTTCTTTAGGCAATTTTGAAAACTCTTTATGAAAAGGCTGCTCCGTAACAATAGGAATGACTTGTCCTATGCTATTTTCGATATTAATTAATTGCCTCATATCATTCTCTACAGCAAATGAAATGGCCATTCCACTTTTACCGGCGCGGGCAGTTCGCCCTATACGATGTATGTAATTTCTTGGATCTTCAGGAAGGTTATAGTTAATAACTAAAGTAATATTATTAACATCAATTCCGCGAGCAGCAACATCAGTGGCAACTAATACTCTTAGATTAGAATCTTTAAAGTTTTGTAGCGCTTCCTCTCTAACGGCTTGTGTTTTACTACTGTGAAGGCTAGCAGCTGTTATCGATGCTTTTTCTAATGCTTTAACAATGATGTCAGCGCCAAACTTTGTTTTACAAAAGATAAGCACTTTTTCAAATTCAGGTTTTTGTAATATATTAAAGAGTAAAGGTACTTTATTCGCTTTATCAAGATGGTATACGCTTTGATTAACCAAATCGATAGTGACCGTTTCAGCCGCTACTTGAATTTTTATTGGATCTGTTAATATTGCTTCTGCCAGTATTTCTATTTCAGCGGGCATAGTCGCTGAAAACAATAGTGTTTGTCGCTTCTTTGGCAGTTTAGATATAATGGTTTGAACATCTTTAAAAAACCCCATATCAAGCATAGTATCTGCTTCATCTAAGACAAATATTTCTAACGCCTTAAAATTTATATCACCCGTTTCAATTAAATCTAATAATCGTCCAGGGGTTGCCACTAAAATATCAAGTCCGAGCGCGATTGAGTCAACTTGAGCTTGCCTTCCGACACCACCATAAACAACCTTAGTTTTAAGTTCTAAACCTTCAGAGTAGTCATCAATGTTTTGCATTATTTGCGAGGCGAGCTCTCTCGTTGGCGTTAGTATTAGCGAACGCGTGCTCTTCGCTTGGATATCTATTTTATTTCGACCAAAATTATTGATAATAGGCAGTGAAAAAGCCGCCGTTTTTCCTGTTCCCGTTTGCGCTATACCAAGAAGATCATTCCCATTAATAAGAGCCGGAATACATTCTTTTTGGATCGGTGTAGGCTGTTTATAGCCCTTAAGAGTAACGCGATCAATAATTGACTCTAAAAGTGAAAATTCTTTAAATTCTGACATGCTGCCTCGGTGTCCTTTAATCAATAGCCGACTATTCTAACAGAATGCTTTAATATATTTAAGACGTATTAAAGGTGGCTTTTTCTGACGGATCCTCACAAAAGATCTTATTAAAATTATAATTAAGTAACTAAGTGCTCTGACCCCTTGATTTTTCTTTCACAGGGGGTACTTTACGGGATAGTTAATTTAAAAAGGATGCATTGACAGTAAGCCTTATAAAACAAAGTATATATAAATCGTATTTACCTTCGACCTTAGGCCGCTTTCGTATCTAAAGTGACTAAAATCCCCTTATTGTAATGGTCGGTTTCTCCAGCTTTGCAGTAATTAGGTATTAGTTGAGCCTTGGGGGAACTTCTAGCCATAAACGGTCATTGAGCTTTTAAGAAACCATGATCATATCCAGGGTAAGTTTAACTAAAATTTACAGTTCGTTTTTAGGGCTGGTTTAAGCGCAAGGCAACTGTGGATTTCGAATTTCAAATGTTAACTATTCGCCTAAATTTAGAATGATAAATCAAAGTTCGTCTTACAATAACAAGAGTTTACTACCAACGGATAAAACTCCGTTAGTATGTATATATTGAAGATCAACAAGTTGATTTTATTAAAAAGACGCTTGAGGGATAAAGTTTGTATGTGGGTAAAGCACCACCCGCTGCTCATATACATATTTTTGTTAGTAAGGAGTTATTTGATTTACGCCAGCAGTTACTCAATGAGCCCTTTGAAGAAGCAAGAGCACAACCTAAATTGGTTGTATAATGATTGATGAATCGTTTAAGATAATTTTTTGTTAAAAAGTCCAGGTGAATGCTAAGGGGAATTTAAGAAGGATCCCGTTCTAAATTTTTCAAATCCTGTGGGTTATGAAAAAACAGTCGATGACAATGTGACAGCGTTCCCATGCCAAAGTGATATTTATAAAGCTTAAAGACCATATTTAGCTAATATTTCCTTATATTGACCCTGTTCTTTGATCTTGACCAAACAGGCATCAAAATTATTTAAAAACTGTTCTTTATTTTCTATGTTTTTTGATGCTTTTGATACAGTAAGAAAATAATTCTTCACTTTGATATTGTAATCTAACACTCTAACTTTTGATTTGATATTCAGTACATTCGCACGCCAATAAAATGTTTCTTTGGAGTTAATCATAATGTCAAACCTAGGTTTTTCTGCGAGTAATTGTTTAAACATTGCGTCAACATTATACCCATCAAAAACTTGTTTCTTTAGACGTTTATCCTTAATTATTTGCATTATTTCAGGCGTGTGTGACAAACCTGACAGATGGCCAATAACATAAGGAGACAAGTCATTCAGTTCATTAATTTCAATGCTACTTTCTGCACTTACCACAAAACCATAATCACTGGTAAACATAGGCTCTTTACTATAAATAACAAAATCTTTGCGAAATTTATTGTAAGAATAAATACTAATGTCAATTTCACCTGATTGCATGTAAACGTGGGTTCTTTTAACAGGAAGTTTTATGAATTTTTGTTGGTATACTTTATTGTCTACACATTTTTCGAGAATGTCTTTTGCCACACCTTTAAGTGATTCCTCTTCGTTATTTAAGAAAAAGGGAGGCCAATCAATGTCATTTAATATTAAAGGCACTCTCATTGATGCGGAGACTTTAAAGCATGCCAGTAGTAAAAATAGTATGATTCTTTTTTTATAAATCATTAAGACAACATAAAAGACATTTGGTAAGTTTAAATATAGGATAAATATTACACGCTATCAAAAATTCTTATAGATTAATTTGTAGACTACGTAGTTAAGAACATATTTTTAAAAAT